>JAJDAE010000087.1 GCA_029262035.1 Candidatus Zhuqueibacterota bacterium | reverse complement strand
TGGCATAGATTCAAAGAATTCGCCTGTGGGTTCAGGCTTTCCAAGCTTTATGGCGGCCGGAGATCCCGGCGCTAATGTTGGCTTTCTGGCCGGTGATCAAGCTGCCCTGGATGCCTTCAACCCTTTCGGTGCTCTAAGTGGTGCAATGGGTTTATCGGCAGCCTTTGATAGTGCGGCAGTATTTGCATCAGGCGCTGTCATTCCTGGTAGAATTTTGAGCTTGCCGACCGGTAACCGTGCTTCCGTACGTTCAGCTGGTAAGTACGACAATGGAGTTTGGACAGTGGAATTCCGTCGCCCAATCAAAAGCGATGACGATGACTTCAGGATTATTTCCGAGGGTTCCATAGAATTCACGACGGAGATTTTTGATAATGAAGGTGCCACTCACTTTAACGATGGATTCGATGCGACGGTATTTACCATGAATTTTCCGGTGATCACCAGTGTTGCATCTGGGCAAGGAACGACGGTACCTGAGACATACGCATTAACTCAGAACTATCCAAATCCGTTCAACCCCTCGACCACGATTCTCTTCAATACTGTAAAGACCGGCAAGGTCGTGCTGAAAATATACAATCTCATGGGGCAGGAAGTCGCCACGCTTGTAAATGGCAATCTCGTCGCCGGTAGTCACAAAATTGATTTTGACGCTTCAAATTTGAGTTCAGGTATTTATATTTACCGACTCTCAGTTAATGGTTTTACGGATATGAAGAAAATGGCATTTATCAAATAAAGTGCCTTGTCCTGTTACTCTTGATAACCGATTCCAGTGTTTTAAACAATGGAATCGGTTCAAGAGGATTCCTGTCCTGATTGTTCTGTTTTTTAAAAGTGAAAAACTAACTAAATAACTGCTAATGAAAACAAAAAGAATCTTTCTAATTGGTATTTTGATGCTTGCTAGCCTCGCAATTGCGTTTGTAAATGCTGATAAACGCAATATTCAACCCATCGCCTACAATCACAACAAGCATGTAGAAGAAAATGATATGGAGTGTCTGGATTGTCATGTTTATGCTGAAGAGAATGCCCAGGCCTCTATTCCGAATATTGAGGATTGTATTGTGTGTCATGAGGAAGCTGTGACTGAAAGTGAGAGCGAATCAACGCTGCTCTCCTATATCCAGGAAAATAAGGTAATCCCCTGGCGGCAAGTCTATGTTGTGCCGGATTACGCTTATTTCTCGCACCGGCGTCATGTCAAATTAGGGGAACTGGATTGCACCATTTGTCACGGTGACGTTGGCCGGTTTGCCGAGCCAATAAGTGAGCCTTTTGTTGAGCCAGTCATGGACTGGTGCATGGATTGTCACGAAGAAAAAAATGTATCGAATGATTGTTATGCCTGTCATAGATAGGAAATTCAGCGAAGGAGTATCTTAATGGAAGTTTCCCGTAGAGAATTTTTAAAATATCTGGGAATTACCGGTGTTGGGCTCACCCTGGGGGGGTGTGATTCTATGTGGTCCGTACCGGATGAGATTTACGAAAAAGTTGGTGGTATGCCCGGCATTGAAACCTGGAAAACAAGCGTTTGTTCGTTATGTCCGGCAGGTTGTGGCATTAAGGTGCGTTTGATCGATGGTATCCCGGTGAGAATCCATGGCAATCCCATTCATCCGGTAAATAGCGGAGGTATTTGCCCAATGGCCGAAGCCGGTGTTGAATCTTTGTTCAACCCGGACAGGCTTAAAGGGCCATTGCAGAGAATTAGTAAACGCGGTGAGGATAAATGGGAAAGTATCTCTTGGGATGATGCTTTACAAGTAGTGGCTACCCGGTTGCAAAGATTGCGGGAGAAAAATACTGCTCATAAGTTAGCTTTTTGGGCAGGCCCTGAGAATAATCTGTCAGCGCCCTTATTCGCAAGGTTTATGCAAGCCTTTGGTTCGCCAAATCTATTTCATTTTGACCAAGCACAAGCGTCAAATTTAGCCACGTATATCACCCAGGGTCATAAAAATGCTTTGGGGTACGATTTTAAAAACGTCAAACTACTCATCAATTTTGGGGCTGATTTATTAGACTCAGGCCCATCCCCGGTTCGATTCAATCAGATTTACTCTGAAATGCGAAATCGTGAAAATGGACAAAGTGCAAAAATCGTTCATGTGGGTTCGAGATTATCCCGTACGGCGGGCAATTCCAGTGCATGGGTTCCAATCAGGCCGGGTACTATGGCGGTTTTAGCGCTGGGGATGGCCAATGTTTTGATTAAAGATCGGCAATACAACAGGGGTTTTGTGCAAACAAGCAGCTTTGGGTTCGATAGTTGGCGAGATAAAAACGGCACTACACATAAAGGTTTCAAGACTTTGGTCAGCCAGGACTACTATCCTGAGAAGGTTGCTGAAATAACCGGCGTTCCGGCGGCTAAAATTGTTGAATTGGCTCGCGAGTTTGGCGCCGAAGAATCAGCCTTGGTTTTGGCCGGCGGAGAAGCTGCAAATAGCAGCAATGGTCTTTACACGCTCTGGGCCATTGAATGTCTGAATGCACTCAAAGGAAACTTTGATGGCAAGGGACCTATTTCCGTGCAGAAGGAGCCACCATTTGCAGCACTTGCTCAGGTGCGGCAGGACAAGTCGGCAATGAGTGGTTTTGAACAACCTCAATTGAGCCAGGGAGAAAACGCTTGCTGTTTTTTTGAGTATGCCACAGCAGGGTTACCCGGGGGTATTCTAAACAAAAAGCCGTATGAAATCGATACTTTGCTATTGGCGAATGTGAACCCGGTGTTTACTTCCGTTAACCAGGCCGATTACATCGCTGCCTTGAAGGAGATCCCTTTTATTGTCAGTTTTGCGCCTTTTGTGGATGAGACCAACGTTTATGCAGATCTGATTTTACCGGATCATACTTTCCTGGAAAAACAGGAGGTTTTTTACAAAGCGCCAACGGTTGAATTTCGATATTTCGGCTTACAGCAACCGGTGATAGAACCTATCCATGACACGCGACATACCGGTGATTTTATATTGCAGCTTTCCAAAAAACTCAGTGACACTACTTCCTCGGAATTGCCATGGCAAAATTACTCGGAGTACTTGAGATCACGTATCGAAGGGATATACACCACCGGTGCCGGCACCATTTTTACCGAAAAAATGGACAAGGCTTGGTTGAAGTTTTTAAAAGAGCGAGGGTGGCAAATCTTTGATTATACAAGCTTTGAAGAGTTTTGGGAGGTGCTGGCAGATAAAGGCGGTTGGTTAGATCCCTTTCCTGAAGAAACGAATTTTGATACTGTATTTTCAACCCCATCAAAGAAGTTTGAATTTTATTCTCAAGTTCTGGAAAAGGAATTCAATTCACAACTGGCAGCACAGCAATCTTCAGGTGCAGGTATTGATTCACTCTTGCTGAAATGGCAAATAAGTGCGAGCGGTGATGCTGTTTTCTTGCCTCATTTTGAGCCGCTCAGATACGAACTCAACGCTGGTAAATTCAATCTTCACTTGTCAACCGGCGATTTGATTACAAACATTCGGGGGGCGGGCAGTAATCTGCCTTTAGTTCAAGAACTCTTTGGGTTGCTCGCTCGTGAGTACTGGAACTCATGGGTGGAGATTAATCCGGAAACTGCACATAGTAACGGTATTAGCGACGGAGACATTGTTAGAATTAGTTCAAAAGAAGGTAGTTTAAATGTTAAAGCTAAAATTCACCCCGGTATCATGCCGGATGTTGTTCATGTACCGTTTGGATTGGGCCATACGGCCTATGGTGAATACGCAAAGGGCATCGGAGTAAATCCATATAAAATTCTGGAAGAAGATTATGATTTTCTGAGCGGAGCACCTTCCTTAATTAGTACGAAGGTGAGAATTGAAAAAGCTAATGGAAAGGAGCACGTATAGTATGCCTAGATGGGGAATGGTTATCGATTTAAACAAATGTACAGGATGTGGCGAATGTGTTGCAGCCTGTAAGGTTGAAAACAACGTTGCCATTGTCGGGCCGGAGGAATCCGCAAATGAACGCACAATGCTTTGGATGAATATCCTTACCACTTATGAAGGTGAGTACCCGGATGTGAAAGTACGACACATGCCGATGCTTTGCATGCATTGTGAAAATCCACCATGCACAAAGGTCTGTCCGGTTCGTGCCACATATCTCAATGAGGATGGTATTGTTGCGCAGGTTTTCCCACAATGCATTGGTTGTCGCTATTGCCAGGCGGCCTGCCCATATACAGTTAAGTCATTTAACTGGTATAAACCTGAATGGCCGGAAGAAATGAAAAAAGCTGTGAATCCGGATGTTTCCGTACGACCGGATGGGGTTGTGGAAAAGTGCACTTTTTGTATTCACCGCCTGCAGAAAGCGAAAGAGCAGGCAGCTGCGGAGAAGCGCGAATTGCAACCAGGGGATTATATTCCGGCATGTGTGGAATGCTGTCCAACCAAAGCAATTTATTTTGGTGATTTTGATGATCCCAAGAGCGAAGTCAATAAACTAAAAAGAAATCCACGCGCTTTTCAGGTTTTGGAAGATTTGGGTACTGAGCCAAAAGTATATTATTTGTCAGAGGTGGAATAAATGAGTCAATCGGAACAAGACATATTTAAGGATGAAATCCTTATTCGTCCCATTGAGCAAACCGGAAAAGGTTTTTATTTATCGGTCACGGTATTATTAGGCGTTATCGTTTTTGCTTTTTACATGTTATTCAGGCAGTTTGCGTTTGGCTTAGGCGTCACCGGGCTGGGCCAACCGGTTTCCTGGGGCTTCTATATTATCAATTTTGTCTTTTTTATTGGTATCAGTCATGCCGGAACGCTTATTTCAGCAATCCTGAGACTCTCAAAGGCAGAGTGGCGCCGGCCGATCACCAGGATGGCCGAAGTCATAACCGCGATTGTTCTCGCTATTGGCGGTCTTCATCCACTCATAGACATGGGTCGTCCGGAACGAATGCTTCACCTTTTAACCGATGGCCGTTTGCAGTCGCCCTTGCTCTGGGATGTCACAAGTATTACGGCGTACTTTGCTGCCAGTACAGTTTACTTGTATATCCCCATGATTCCGGATATCGCTATCTTACGTGATCGCGGTGTCAAGCCTCGCTGGCTTTACCAATTTTTAGCTTGGGGCTGGCAAGGCACAGACCACCAGAAGAAAGTACTCGAAAGAGCCATTAATATTCTCATGGTCATGGTAATCCCAATCGCAATTTCTGTTCACACCGTCATTTCATATATCTTTGCCATGACGATCCAGCCGGGATGGCACAGTACAATTTTTGGCCCCTATTTTGTTGTGGGCGCTATTTTTTCCGGAATTGCCGCTCTGTTAATCGTGATGATAGCCTTTCGCAAAGCTTACAATCTTGGAAAATACCTGAAGGAGATTCATTTTAAATATCTTGCCATGCTGCTACTTCTCATGTCCATGTTGTGGGGTTATTTTACTTTTTCGGAATACCTGACTGCGTTTTATGGCCACGAACCGAATGAAATGAGGGTTATTCTCTACAAGTTTGTTGGCGAGATGTCACCGTTTTTTTGGTTGATGGTTGTGTGCAATTTTGTTATACCGCTTGTGATTCTTGCTAATCCTAAAACTTGCAAAATTCCTGGCATTTTGGTAGCGTCTATTGCCGTTGTTATCGGAATGTGGTTGGAACGATTAATCATTGTCGTGCCGTCTTTAGCTAATCCAAGACTCCCTTATCCCACTGGAATCTATATTCCTTCCTTGACAGAATGGAGTCTCTTTGCAGGCGGGATAGCGGTATTCATTTTAGGATATATGATGTTTGCAAAATATTTCCCCCTCATTTCAATATGGGAAATTCAGGAAGGGCGTGAGCATAGTGTGCATGAAGTCGCAGAGCGTCTAAAATCGTATCTGCCTGAGCCGCCGTCGGAAAAACTTTTCAGTCAGCATGTTAGGAAATAAATGATGAAAAATGATAAGATTATTTATTGGCTTCAAATAGCCTCGGTCACGTACATCTGGATATTTGTTATAAGCGTGGCTCTTTGGATTTTTAATTTGATCAGGGTGGCCCATAAGCTCAACGATGCGCTTAACGCTTCAGTTGCAATAAGTATTGTTGCCATACCGGTGTTTTTTATGGTAGCTGCAATTTTAACATACGTCTACGTCGGTTTGCAAAAAGGAAAAAAAACAAGAGAGCTCTAATAAATGGGATAATTGAAAATGAGAGAAAAAAGTCAAAAATTTATCAGAGTAAATAAACACAGTTTCTTCGCCTTTATTCTAGCAGGTGTCACTATTTGGCTTCCCCTGAAAAATAGCTGGGCACAAGAATTTAATGTTCCTACAAATCCGTTAAAAGGCCGTTTTGTTCTTGAGCAGAAGGGCTGCATCACCTGTCATGCTGTTAAAGGCGATGGCGGTGACATCGGTCCGGATTTAGGACAAAATAAGTTTTATGGTAGCTTTTTGCAGCTCGCTGGCATCATGTTAAACCATGCACCGGAAATGCTCAGCCGGATGCGGCAACTGGATTTATCTTACCCGGAATTCACAAAAACCGAGATGATGGAACTGATTGCCTATTTATATTACATGCGATATTTAGGTGAACCAGGCGATCTGTATCGCGGAAAAATATTGGTGAAAGAAAAAAACTGTCTTGCTTGTCATTCAATCGCGGATAAGGGTGGAAATTTAGCGCCCGCTTTTGACAAATTAGGAAAATATGTGTCTCCTCTTTACATGGCACAGGCATTGTGGAACCATGGTCCTGAGATGGAGAAACAAATTCAACAAATGGGGTTAAAGCGACCTAAATTTGAAAAGAATGAGATTGTAGATCTCAGCGCTTATATACGTAAAGCGAGCCAGAGTCCCAAAATAGAGCAGGTGTATATGTCACCCGGCAATCCACGAAAGGGTAAAACGATTTTCAAACAAAAAGGATGCCTTGACTGTCATACTATGCAAGGTGAAGGAAATGACTTAGGGCCGGATTTAACAGAACTAGACTGGAATATAAGTGTTACTGAAATTGCCGGATTGATGTGGAATCATGGTTCTGAAATGTCGGCTATTATGGAAGAACAACAACTTGAATGGCCCAGCTTTACCGGCAAAGAAATGGCTGATCTCATTGCTTATCTTTACTTTCTGAAGTTTACCGACCAACCCGGTGATAATGAAAAAGGCCGTAACGTATTTACCGAAAAGGGCTGTGTGAATTGTCATGGCGAGGATGCCCTGGGGGGTGAATTTGCCCCGGACTTATCTACATCCAAGAGTGTGGTTTCTCCAATTGACATGGCTCAAATTATGTGGAATCATGCACCCGTGATGGAAGAAAGAATAGCCGAAAAGGTTATGGAATGGCCGGAATTTTCCGGTAGCGAAATGCGAGATATTTATGCATTCATAAGTAGTTTAACGAGTGTTAAAAAAGCAGCAAAGGATCAAAGATAATCCAAGCCGATTAAATGACAACAAATTGTGAAGTGTTGGTCGAAACAATAAGTTGCAATTGATATTTAACTCAAGTATTTACTATGAAAACGGAGACGAACCAATGAGAAAATCGTTACTTCTGGTAGTAATTGTTTTGTTAGCAAGCCCAGTATCTGTCTTATCACAGGATTATGGTTATAAGGGCACCAAAAATTGCAAAAAGTGCCATCTCAAGCAATTTAAATCCTGGAAGGAAACGAATATGTCTAAAGCGTTTGAAATTTTGAAGCCTGGGCAGCGGGCAGAACAAAAGAAAGGTGTCGGGCTTGATCCCAAAAAAGATTATTCCACAGATCCAGAATGTTTGCCTTGCCACACAACTGGTTATGGGCAAGCTGGCGGTTTTGAAAGTGAAGAGAAAACACCACAACTAGTTGGCGTAAGTTGTGAAATGTGCCATGGAGCCGGCAGCGAGTATACGAAAAAAGAACACATGTCTTTGAAAAATAAAAATTACAAATTAGCGGAGATAGTCAAAGTAGGTCTCATCAGCCCGGTAACTGGCGATAGATGTACTGATGTCTGTCACAATGAAGGAAGCCCGTTTTTTAAGAAAGATGAACCCTTTGAATTTAAAAAAAGAAAGGACGAGGGAACCCACGTACACCTTCCATTAAAGTATAAACATGATTAGCATTTTATTTTATACGAAACTGAAAATATATAATGGGGTTGTTGATAATTCTCATAATTAACAAATTTAAATAATCAGAACAGTTACCAATTTTGTCGCCAGCCCCTTTTATTGGTCAGTGTAACCAATTATCATTCCTCAAAGAAATTATGATTATTAGAATATAAAAGTATATCTTAAGTCATCACTTCTCAAATCAAGCCAGACCAGACGTTTCATACTCTTTGTTGATGACGGAATTATTCATCTTCTTTGAAGTACAATCACGTTATTTGTAATATAGACAAATCAAAATAACACATGGAGGAATGGCTCATGAAAATCAATATTAGCATCTTTGTTATGATTCTTCTTTTATCTTATAATTATGCGGTAACTGCGCAAGAAGAATTATTTGCTTTGAATCCTTTGGAAGGACGGCAAGTTTTTAAAAATAAAGGATGCCAAAATTGCCATGCAATCCGTGGTCAGGGCGGTAAGGTTGCAATGGACCTCGGGCGGAATGAATATTACGGCAATGCTTTTGACCTTGCAGCAGACCTTTGGAACCATTCTCCCATTATGCAAGAGGTGATGGCAGAGATGAATATTAAAAGGCCTGTTTTTGAAGAGGACGAAATGAAACAACTTATGCTTTACCTTTATTACCTCAGGTATTTAAATAAAACAGGCAATGTACTTAAAGGTAAAAAACTGCTCTCTGAAAAAGGCTGCTATAACTGTCACAAAGTGCGTGACATAGGCAATGAAATTGGACCAAGGCTGGATAAGCTCCCTACTCATGTGTCGCCTCTTTTTATGGCACAGACCATGTGGAATCATGGTCCGGAAATGGCAGATAAAATGCATGAATTAAATTTACCTTGGCCAAAATTTGAGAATGACGATATTGTTGATTTAACAAACTATCTCAGAATTCTGCGCAAGGATGCACAGCCGGAAGAAATGTATACTAACCCTGGCAATCCACAAAAGGGCAAAGAATTAATTAAAAGTAAAGGCTGTTTAAATTGCCACACAGTTCAAGGACAAGGTAGTGAAATTGCGATAGATTTAACTGAAATAGAGTTTAATAGAAACGTTACAGAAATGGCGGGGCTTTTGTGGAATCATGGGGAAAGAATGCTAGTATCTATGAAAAAGAAGAAAATTGCGTGGCCCAAATTTAAGGATGAGGAAATGGGAGATTTGATTTCCTATCTATATTATCTGGACTTTATGGAGAGCGGTGGCAATGTTGGCAGGGGAGAAGAACTTTTTGATAACAAGGGGTGCGCATCATGCCACAATACAAAAGCCAAAACGGAAACTGCAGGGCCTGCTATAAGCGAATTTGAGTCACTCACTTCTCCGGTCAAATTGACTCAAATTATGTGGAATCATGCACCTGATATGGAAATTAAAATGAAGAAAATGGAGCTGGATTGGCCAGAATTGACCAAAAATGATATTGAAGACATTTATAATTTTCTTTCAGCAAGAAAAGTTTTAACCGGGAAGAATTGATCTCTGCAAGCTTGGCAATAACGTCTCAATTTCACACACCCTTGCGTATATTTTTAACAAATGGTAGCAAATCTTGAATCGTGTCTTTGTAAGTTATTGTTTTTTATAGACAATACACTTGACTGGGGGGCAAGGGGTCGAAGGTTCAAATCCTTTCGCCCCGACTAAATAGTTGTTTTAAAGGGATATAGCAGTTGCTATATCCCTTTTTTCTATTTTACCCGAACGCACTTGACTCCTAATCAGGTGCTATTGTGTTCTTTTACTTCGACTCTAAACTGTTTTATGACATAAATAGCTGTTCTAACAATATTGTTCCTTTCGTCTCTCCGGATTCTTTATAACAGTTTCTGTTCATATTGTCTTGGTGGCAAATAGTAGTAATTTTTGATATATTTTTCTCATAAAATAGATTCCTAGCCTAATTTCTGTGACGCAAATTTACAGAATCTATTTGTCGCCCCCATAGCCCGGAGTATGGGGTGAATATCTTCAGTGTACTAATTAAAAACCGTTGAAAACAAAACCTAAATAAAATTTTTGGTAGATGAAATAGGGCAGTGGAATCAGCAACAAGAAGTAAATTGAATTCTTCTATTAACAAAGCTTGACACATACAAGTTGCAGCGTTGATCTATTTCTTTTTGAATTTTTTGTGAATAGCCTACACGTCTGTAATTGTAAGAGCGAAGAAATTTGATCTGTTTTTAGAGCTCGGATAAAAAAAATGTCCCCAATCTTCTAACCAATACGACATTAACTTATAAGCACAATTATTCACTTCATCGTTTGAATAAACTTGAGAAGAAAACGTTTTCCTTTTTACAAACAGTTAGACAGCATGGACTGCGGGCCGACATGCTTGCGTATGGTCGCGAAACATTACGGCAAGAGTTATTCATTGGAATCGCTGCGAGAGCGCGCCTACATTAGCCGCGAAGGTGTATCATTACTAGGTATCAGCGACGCGGCCGAGACTTTGGGCATGCGTACTCTGTCAATCCGGACTTCGATAGACAGCTTGATAGACGAAGTGCCATTACCATGTATTGCACATTGGAAGCAGCATCATTTTGTCGTTGTCTATGACACACACAAAGACAAAATACGCGTCGCTGACCCGGCGCACGGGCTGGTAAACTACAATAAAGAGGAGTTTAAACGCGGCTGGATTTCGTTTGGCGAAAATGCCCAAAGCGAAGGCATTTTACTGGCATTAGAACCTACGCCGAGGTTCTTCGAATCCGAAGACGAACTCACTGGCAGCCGCACTAAACTCAGTTTCTTTTTCAAGTACCTGTTCGCATATAAGAAATACCTACTGCAACTCATTCTGGGTATGCTGCTCGGTAGCGTATTGGGGCTAGTTTTCCCTTTTCTAACTCAGTCTTTGGTAGACTTTGGTATCACCAACCAGAATATTGGCTTCATTTACACCATTCTCATCGCCCAGCTTATGCTGTTCGCGGGGCGGACTTCGGTTGAGTTTATCCGTAGCTGGATTCTGCTGCATATCACCACACGTATCAATATTTCCATTATTAGCGACTTTCTCATTAAGCTAATGAAACTGCCCATGCCGTTTTTTGACACCAAAATGATAGGTGACATTCTACAGCGCATTGGCGACCATCGCCGCATCGAAAGTTTCATGACATCAACATCGCTGAGTACTCTGTTTTCTCTCGTGAATCTGGTGGTTTACGGCATTGTTCTTGTAACCTATAATCTGACCATCTTCATGATTTTTATTGTTGGCAGTGTGCTTTACACTTTGTGGATAGTAATTTTTATGCAGAAGCGTCGTGAACTCGATTTCAAGCGATTCAGTGAGGCCTCCGCCAACCAGAGCAGTCTGATTCAACTCATCTATGGCATGCAGGAAATCAAACTCAACAACTGCGAGAAACAGAAGCGCTGGGAATGGGAGCACATTCAGGCACGGCTGTTCAAAGTAGGAATTAAAGGATTAGCATTAAGTCAATACCAACAAGCCGGTTCGTTTTTTCTCAATGAACTCAAGAACATTCTCATCACTTTTATTGTGGCCAAAGCAGTTGTTGACGGCCAAATGACTCTGGGTATGATGATGGCAGTTCAATATATTATCGGACAATTGAATGCTCCCATCATTCAGCTCATTGGCTTTATTCAAAGTGCCCAAGATGCGAAAATTAGCCTGGAGCGTTTGGCTGAGATTCATGATGCGGCGGACGAAGAACCAAGCGATGCACCACGAATAACTATCTTGCCGTCGGAGAGAAATCTGTCTCTCCAAGATCTGGATTTCCAATATGAGGGTCCACATTCGCCCTTTGTGTTGAAAGGTTTGAGTCTGAATATTCCGCAAAAGAAAGTGACCGCGATTGTAGGCACGAGCGGTAGCGGCAAAACCACGCTCATTAAATTACTGCTTAAGTTTTATGCACCAACAATTGGTAAGGTTAAATTGGGAGATACGGATTTAGGACAGATCAGCGGTAAGGTGTGGCGTGCGAACTGCGGTGTTGTAATGCAGGACGGTTATATTTTTTCAGACACTGTTGCTAAGAATATAGCGCCGGGCGATGAGCGTATTGACACCACGAAGCTTGTGCAAGCGGCTGAAATGGCCAACATCCGTGCACACATCGAGTCACTGCCATTGATGTACAATACAAAACTCGGAATGGATGGTCATGGTCTCTCTGTTGGACAACGTCAGCGCATCCTGATTGCGCGTGCGGTTTATAAAAATCCAGAGTTCATTTTTTTCGACGAAGCCACCAGTGCTCTGGACGCCAACAACGAACGGGAAATTATCGAAAAACTGGAACGTTTTTTTGATGGCCGGACAGTCGTGATTGTGGCACATCGCCTCAGCACGGTTAAACATGCCGATCAGGTGGTTGTACTTGATGAAGGCCGGGTTGTTGAGCGCGGCACTCACGAAGAACTCGTCGTCGCGCATGGAGCCTATTTCAATTTGGTAAAAAATCAGCTTGAGTTGGGAAAATGAATACAATGGTAGAACCAAAAACAGCTGCGACCAACAGTGGCTTAGAAATTCGAAGCGAAGCGGTTCAGGATATTCTGAGTTATATTCCGCATTGGATTATTCGTTCCGGCATTACCATTGTGATTGGGGCGGTTGCCCTAATGCTCGGAGCTACCTGGCTCATCAAATATCCAGATATCATCTCGGCACGCATTACCATTACAACCCAAACACCGCCATCGCCAGTAGTGGCGCGTTCCTCTGGTAAATTAGATAGTCTGTTTGTCACCGAAAAGGCCGAAGTTGCTAGCGGTGACTATCTCGCCGCAATCGAGAGTACAGCACGCCTGATGGATGTTATGGCATTGCGGCTGATTCTCGACTCTTTGAGCACAATCACACATACCCCTGAAGACATGTTGCAGCAGAGCTTTGAGAGTAGGGTCGAACTCGGTGATATTCAGAGCGCCTGGCTTGACTTTTTGCAACAGGTCGATGAATATCAATTCCTTCATGCCACTGACTATAACGCCCGCCGTATCTCCGGCATTGAAAATCAGATTGAGAAACATTATCAGTTAGGGGTAAGGTTGCACAACCAGCGCGATTTGACCACTGAGGATCTCCGGCTGGCCGACAGTAAGCTCGACAAAAGCCGCACCCTATTTCAGAAAAATCTTATATCCGAGCTCGAGATTGGCAGCGCCGAGGAGGCCTATCTGCAGAAAAAGCACGCGATGGAATCGGCTGAGACCACTATCGTCAACAACGACCTGCAGTTAATCGTTTATCAAAAGGCTCTGCTCGACCTCCGCTTTCAGCTCGAAGAAAACGAGCGTCGGCTTACCCTCGGCATGCAGCAGAGCTTTAAACGGTTACAAACAGCACTTGCCGATTGGGAACACCGTTATGTTTTGCGAGCACCAGTGGCCGGTCAGATTTCTTTTTTCAGCTTCTGGAGTGACAACCAGTATGTAAACGCCGGTGAAGAGGTGCTGACAGTAGTGCCTGGTTCGGAGGATATTCTGGGTAAAATCGAGTTGCCAGGCACTGGAGCCGGCAAAGTCGAAGAAGGACAAAGAGTCAACATTAAGTTCGACAGCTACCCCTTCCGGGAATTCGGTGTGGTTGCTGGCGAGGTAACACAGATTTCGCTTGTCACACGCGCGAATATTGAAAGCATCTCCGTGCGTCTTTCCGAAGGTTTGTCTACCAGCTACAACAAAAATCTTGAATTTAAGCAAGGCATGCAAGGTACAGCAGAAATCGTGACCGAAGAAATGCGTTTGTTTGAGAGAATATTCAACCAACTGCGGGCAATTTTAACTGATTCGACCGGATGAAAAAATGACAAGTAGAACCACTAAAAAGAAGACGGAAGCCAGGCAGATGAAATCTAAAAGTCCCGCAAGGCGACCAGATACACAAAAGCAGCCTCATTCACAGGCAATTAACTTCCGTTTATTTCCCCACATACTGGTACGCGTGGCAGGCGGGCCCTTTCAAGAACTCGAAAAATTAAAGGCACATAAGTCGTGGAAAGTTCTAGAAAAAATAGAGAAATTACGGTCTGATGTTGTTGCTAAAAAAGAAGCACTGTCTGATGAACTGCACAAATTAATCGGCGCCACTCCCGACATGCAAGCCAAGAGAACTTTTATTAATCTAAGACGCGATTTGTTTAACGACAAATCTATCAAAGAAAATGACCAGCGACGACTGCGAGCGGTTGTACCCAAAGAACTATTTGAAAGGCTGTCCGACCACATGGAAACACAACAACAAATTGATGCTCTGCTTACCAAAGGCGAAACCGTTTTTGATAAAGAAGTTTCTGAAAGCAGGCAGCATCTGCGTAAACTGGCGCAGAACGAAACGCTGCGCAAAGGACTCATCCTCTCCAGCCAGTCCTTGCTCAAACGCCTGGACAAGTACCTGCAAACCCCGGACGACCAGCTCAGCAAAAGTGAACGCAACACCGAAAAAAGCCTACTGAAATACATCACCAGGCTGTACGCTAAAACCTCACCGTTTAGCACATTTACCAACCTAGCCATGGCAGAACTCAGTGATGACTTGCCGGAAGGGCAACTCTACAGTTTCAAGCCAGAAGACGGCAAACCTGCAGAGGTCGTCAGTCACATTCGTCTCAACAATTTCTTGTTTGCCTATTTAAAAGGATTGCTGACCATGCACTCCGAAATTAGACGTCATTTCAGTTTACGGCCGAATCCAACGTTAAAGCAAGAAGAAAATGACCAATATCTTTTTCTAACCAATAGCAACAACATTGAAGCATTTCAGCGCATACCGGTAAATCCTGTGCTGGAGGTGTTTCGTTATGTAGCTTCCCAGCAAAGCGAAGGGGTCAGCCTGCGCGATATGGTTAGCTCGATTCTTGAAAACGAATACATCGATGCCCCGGCTGAGGAGCTGGAGGCCTATATTGTACAACTGCTCGACTACGGTTTTCTAGAGTACAACCTGGGTGTATCGGGTATAGACCCGGACTGGGACAAAAAATTTCGAGAAATACTGGTACCCATAACAACTGAAATTGAATTAATTGCTGAATTGAGTTCTGTCTTGAGCAGGGTTCACAAATTATCCGAAAAGTACGCTATTTCCGATGTTGTTGGCCGTCAAGAGATTCTCGAAGAAGCTCATGAAATTTTTCGCAACGTTTGCATGAAAATTCACGAAGACGCAGGTCTGCCGGAAGAAGAACGTAAAACTCAGCAAGAACTTATAGCCGAGGCCAAACAGAAACGCGCCGAGGCAAAAAAAGCACAGGGAGAAGAGAAGGAAAAAGAAGAAAAACCGGAAGAGCAAACTGAAGACAGCGAGCCGTTCAAACACCAGAGTTCAACCTTCTTCCATTTTAAGCCGGAACAGATGTTTTATGAGGATACTGCTCTTGCGGTTACTCCGAGTTTTGACCGGCAGGAGATGGAACGATTTGTTGACACCCTCCACAACTTGCTACAGCAAATGCGACGCTTCGAAGGCCACCAGGACGAACGTGACCGCATGAATCATTACTTTAAGGAAAAGTATGGCAAAGATGTAAAAATAGACCTCTTGACGTTTTATGAAGACTATTATCGTGACATAAAGAAGCCACAGGTGGAGCAAAAACGCAAACAGCGTGAAGAAGCGGCAGAGCAGAGAGAAGAAGAGAAAAAGCAACAGCAACAGCAACAGCAACAGCAACAGCAACAGCAACAGCAACAGCAACAGCAACAGCAACAGCAACAGCAACAGCAACAGAAGGAGCAAGCTGGCAAAGCAAGCCCCGAAGCCGCAGACAACGACAGCGCAGGTGTTACAAATAAGAATGAGAACAAACTAGAAGAGCAGTTTGAAGAGACCATACCAGCTATCAAAGCCCGCAATGAACGCAACAAAGCCTGGCTTAGGACATTTGGTGAAGTCATAAACAACGGCAGACAAAACGCAGCGACCGTTGACTTCACCCTGAAGGACATCCTAACTACTGATGACAAAATCGCGGAGTATGATAACGGCACGGCTGTGCAACAACCACCGACATTCTCCTACGGCATCTTCGTGCAATTTTATAGTGGCGATGATGGCAGGCTGATGGGAGTCATCAATAGCTCAATGCCCGGCTTCGGCAAAATGTTGAGTCGATTTCTGCACATTTTTGAGGACAAAGTCACCGATGAAGTGCGCAAATGGAATGGGAGCTTCAGCAACGGCGAGCTTTTTATGGAAGATTGTGACGCCTCTTATTTCAACGCTAATTTACACCCGCCGCTCATGCCTTACGAAATTTGGATGCCGAACGGACACAACAGTTTGCCGGCAGAAAAACAAATTGCTGTTACTACTTTAAATATTGAAATGGATGACATCAAAAATAATTTAATACTCAGGCAAAAAGATTCCGGCAATCCCGTTAAGGTGTTCGACCTCGGCTTTCAGAGTCTTATGGGACGTTCACAGTTGTTTCAACTATTAGAAAAGTTTACGATTGCGGAGTTTCTATTTAGTCAACCTGCTGTAAACGTCATCGGTAAGCCGGAAAATGAAAGCCGAAAAAATGACTCAAAAGGTGAACAGAGCCAGGAGAAAATTGAACCTAAAATCACAATGCAGTCACGGGTCACTTTCGAAAGCCGGCTCATACTAAGACGTCAAAACTGGTTTATTCCCAAGTCACTGCTGCCGTTCAGACAACCACAAGAATTAACATGGCAGTACTTTGTGCGCCTAAATCGCTGGCGAAAGCACCTTGGTATGCCGACAGAGGTTTTCATCAAGGTCAACTCAATGCAACAACCCGGGGAGCAGCTGGCCGACGCCCAAGCGTTCAAGAAAATAGCCCTTGATGACCGCAAGCCGCAGTACATTGCATTTACCAGTCCACACCTCGTTGTCCACTTCGCCAAACTTCTCGAAAAAGTACCGCAAGTATTGCTGGTAGAAGAAATGTTGCCAGACAGTCAAAATTTACTCGCCACTACCGACCGCCATCAAGTCACAGAATGTGTCTTACAATGGTACACGGAAACGCAACCTAGAAACGGGAACAAATAGTGGAATCCGCTAACAAAAGCTGGCTGGCCGCCTATCTCTATTACGCTGAGCCGTGGGAGCGTTTGCTGGTTGATGCCATCAAACCGTTCGTAGATTCAACACTCGCGAGTGGCCTTGCAGAGCAGTTCTTTTTTATCCGTTACTGGGAACGAGGACCACATGTCCGTCTGCGCTTTAAAGGGAATATAACCACCCTCAAAAATAAGCTAAAACCAAAGCTTGATGCTCATTTTCTAAACTACTTTAGTGCAAATCCGAGTCAAAGAGTTGAACCTGGATGGATAAAAGAGCTACCCGCCGCACAGTCTTGGTTCACAAATAACTCTATCCAGTACATCTCGTACGAACCCGAAATGGAGCGCTATGGCGGACTACACGGCATTCTGACTGCAGAAAAGCAGTTTCAGGCCTCTTCAGAAGCTGTACTGGCCATCCTTGCCAAATCGCAAAACTGGAGTTACGAAAGAGCGTTGGGAGCGGCTATTCAATTGCATCTGGCTTTTGTTCATGCCATAGGCATGAACTTAGAAGAGGTGACGGCATTTTATACCGCACTTTTTGAAAACTGGTTTGGCTGGGGATTAGGGCTCTATGACTATGAAAAGAAACAACCGGTAGAAAATTCCACGGATCGCAGAAAAGAGGTAATAGATTCTTTTGAGAAACAATTCCACTTACAGAAAGCTCAGCTTATCCCATTTCACGAAACGTTGTGGGACGCGCTTGAAAATCAAATGACCTTTGAACATGAGTGGCTCAACCTTTGGATTCAAGGCATATTGAAAATCGGTGATGAATTACGACAAGCGCAGCAAGCAGGTACTCTAAGTTATCCAAGTAGGGCTCAGGTGAACCTAAAGCTGGGTATCCCAGAATCTCGTCAACTCATCTGGTCGATTCTAGTTAGCCACGTGCATATGACCAACAATCGACTCGGAATTTTGAATCGTGACGAAGCTTATTTAGGTTATTTAATTAAGAAGAGTCTAGAAGCTCTCACAGAGAAAGAGCAACAAATTTGAATAAGAATAAAAATTCTGGAAAAAACATGGATAACAAAACGAGAAATAAAATATACAATGAAGCAGTCAGAATTGGTGAGGAATTACTCTCGTTGGTTAAACGTGATAAGAAGGGTATGTCCTGGGAAACCATGACAATTGACAATACCAAGGAGCGTGAGGACCCAGAATATATAATTTGGAGAAATGGGGAGAGTATATATAGCGGAAATGCAGGAATTGTGCTATTTTTTTTGGAGCTTTACAAACAGACACGCAATGATAACTACTTGGAGGCAGCAGTTGAAGGGATGCGGTGGGTCGTACATTACTGCCGGGAAAATCCGTCCGACAATTATGCGTTCTTCACTGGTCGTATGGGAGTTTCATACGCCCTTCTAAAAATGCATGAATTAACCCACGATAGTCATTATCTGGAACGAGCATTGGATATTGCTGAACCCTGCGAGCTTTTTTTGCAGAATACTAATACAGTAGACGACCTTATCAACGGCACATCTGGTACATTATTGGGTCTGTTACAACTTCATGCTGCCACAGGTGAGGCATGGCTGCTTGAGAAAGCGGATTTGTTCCTCCAACGCCTGGTTGACCGTTCACATCGTGGACCGGAGGGGTTGTACTGGGATTTTTCATCGAATAATATTCGAGGACTATGCAGTTTTTCTCATGGTGCCGCGGGAATCGGTTTTGTCTTTTTGGAGGCGGGCCGTTACTTACAAAATGAAGCGCTCTATCACATCGCAGAGGAGGCGTTTTGTTATGAGAGATTTTTTTTTAATGAAGAAAATAAAAACTGGCCGGATTTCCGCAAAAGCATTTGGGTGCCCAAAGACTATGAAGAGCATACAGCAGCGTATATAGAAGGGAATACCGCGTTTTTCACACAACCCGGGTTTATGAATGCCTGGTGTCATGGTGCCGCCGGGATCGGGCTTTCTCGATTGCGGGCATATGAAGTGGTAAAAAAAGATGTTTATGCACAAGAAGCCAAAATAGCACTGTATAAGACAGAAGAAACAGATATTATTCCTGATACCGAACAAAATGACATAAAGAAATATCAACGGTCTTTTACGCTTTGTCATGGTTGCTGCGGGAATGCGGAAATATTTCTGGAAGCTTATAGGGCTTTTATGGATGAATCTTATTTGGCACTAGCTGAAAAAGTCGCTTTGCAAGCCCTTGAAGTCAAGAAAAATAAGCAACGATATATGTCTGGCTTCGTAACGGTCAATGGCCAGGAAGACACGAGTCTGTTCATGGGTAATGCTGGCATTGGATATTTCTTTTTAAAATTGCTGGAGCCGTTTAAAGTACCTTCTGTTTTACTGCCCAAAATTGAATCATCGGAGGATACAAAAAGAGCCGTTGCAAATGGTTCGATTCTCAAAGCCACTCCTGTTGATATCAGAAAACGAATCGTTCAAAGGACTTTTAGACGAACCAATCTCCTGGTCGAAAAATTGGCTTCCTGTCAAGCTGCGGATTATTTCGAGAGGCATGGATCCAATGGCGTTTCCGAAGAGCAGTCGTATATGAATTTTGTTAAGCAGGAGTTGATTCCTTCATTGAGTGACATTGAGCAGGAATTGGTGGCAGATATTTTGACTTTAGAGTGTGAAAAATATAGAATTGAACAAAACATTATCAGTAGTTCGCTTTTAAACATCAAGACAATAATTCAAACCGAACGGACAGTAAATCTGTTGAAAGGGTTGGGTGATCAAGATATCCTACAATTGAACCTGGCGATTGAACCTGATGTGCGCATTTTACTCACTGGATGGGATTGGAATCCAAATAGGAAATCGGGTTGCGTCGATAATTTGAATATTGAAAAGGATGTTTACACGGTATTACTGAAGGCGGATGCTGATGTCAAGGTTCTAGAAGATCATCTTTCTTCTTTCAGTTATGCAGTTTTAGTTGCATTTCAGAAGAATAGCCTTGTACCAGATGCGGTACAGGCGGTCATTAGCAATTTTGAACCGGCATCTACCGAGCAAGAAAAATCTATTCAACAAGCTGTGGTTGAACAGGTCAGGCAAGCAATCTTAGCAGGTTTTTTAATAGAGAACAGTGAGAATATGCTCAAATTTCGGGAAGATTTAAAAAAAGTTAAAATATAAGGGATTTCCCAACAGGAGTCGCTGTAAAGCATATCCAACAAGCGAACTACTTAAAATATTAGCGTCCACAATTTGCTTTCTATCATCGGCGTCGAACTCACTGTTATTTACAGGCTCAGTTAGAGAGTTGACGAATGACAACAAGATTCGCCGCGAACTCTGCGGCTTAGTACTAGGGTGTGTAGACATTCAGTTCATGCAGCACTCTAAATGTCCACACGCCCTGAAATAACTCTACTGTAGCCTTATTTGAACCAGCCACAAACTGGCTCAAAAGAACAATCTATCCACTTGCAAGCCCTCCACACTGACTCTTCCGGCTCGCCTCGTCTCCTTTATTTTAGTTTATTTGGATTAAAAAATTAAAGACGGTCCAGTAGAGCATGTCACCCAAGTCTGGAAGTTACCACCACATGATTGATGACATGTGACTCTATGAGTGCATCCATATGCCTGATCGGTATCGAAAAACCCTCCTAGAATCATCTTCTTTGAGGCGGTGGCGACGCCTTTGGACCTTGAGGTCATCGAGCTTAATGTCCATTTTTTACTCATCGTATGATCTCCTTTTAGGTTATGGATTAATTGGTTTAAAAGAGTCTAGTAATAAAGGATATCGCGTTCTCGCAGGAAGGAAAATTGGCGGTCTAGTACTCCCCCAACTATGAGGTGTTGGATTGAAGTATATAAATTAAAAAGATGTTCCATATTGATTTGCGTTTGGTGCGAAGATAGGTTCAATTATTTTTTGCGAAGACTGTTGCCTCACTCACATGAGCCAAAAAAAATATGCCAAGAAACTGAAAGGAGCTCCTCCTCCTAAGAAATGGAGCCCCTTTTTCATTCTTGATGTACAGTCGCCTGGAGTGTTCAGGTTTTTCGCTACTTGCCCGCAACCGAACTTCGATGGACAAAGACTGTTACCATCGGTTTTGCATGGCGAAGCAGTATTGCAACCTGGCTTACCGCTACCACCGCCACAATGCATATGATGCAGGTCATGTGAATTTTTTCGAAAGGAATATTATTCACCACAACCTTTTGAACAACCGAAGTGTGTACACAATTCGGGCCCTTGAGTGCCGCTACAAAGTCCAGCCGCAATTTTGTTCTGATCCGGCCTTTCCAGTAGGGTCACAAACCCCTGCACTTCTATATCCACTAATTTAAGTTTGGTTTCTTTGAGCATAATTGATGACCTCCGATTAGTTAATGAGTAGAGAAAATTTTGGCTATTTTTTGTTTCAATCCCAAGCGTTGCAATTGTGGTGGCTCACGAGTCTTCGATTCAATAGCAGTCACAGGTGCACCTTTATGAAGCTATCGATAGTATAGCGCAAATTGGTGGGACTCTTGTCTTGCCACCGCTTTCAATCCCTGCTTCATCAGTTCTGCAAGGGCAAGTTTGTAGTCCGCCTGAAGCGCCTAACAATTGCTCCTTAGATTCTTTGCTGACAGTTGTTACAAATGATGGGACACTAGTGTCCGGGTGTTTTGGTTTTTAGTAGTGCTTAACCGATTAATTTTAGTTATGTTATATCCATAAAATATTTGGGATCGACTTGAAATAAAATCTATATTCATCCATTCTCGAACCCATTTTCGGAGGATGGTGAATGTATACTGGTACAATTGTATTTTCAGAACTCATGGACTATTTACCCGTAAAGGCCTTTCGTAAATGTGTGACCCGTTATCGTGGTCATCATAAAGTTAAAAGCTTCTCATGTTGGGATCATTTTTTATGCATGGCTTTCGCTCAGCTTACTTACAGAGCAAGTCTGCGTGATATCGAAGCCTGTCTGCGGGCAATGCAGCCGAAACTTTATCATATGGGTATTCGTGGTAAAGTTTCTCGCAGCACTTTGGCGGAAGCTAATGAAAAAAGAGATTGGCGAATTTATGCAGATTTCGCACAAATTTTAATTCCGGTGGCCCGAGAACTTTACCGTGATGACGAATTCGATTTCCAATTAGATGAAACTGTTTATGCTCTTGATTCATCAACGATTGATTTGTGTTTTTCGCTTTTTCCATGGGCAAAGTTTCGAAAAAGAAAAGCAGCGGTTAAACTGCACACGCTTCTGGATTTACGAGGGAATATCCCTGAATTTATTCAAATTACGGACGGCAAATATCATGACGTCAATATACTTGACATTCTGATTCCAGAAGCTGGTTCTTTCTATATTATGGATCGCGGTTATATCGATTTTTGGCGCCTTTACCAGTTCAATCAGCACCATGCGTTCTTTGTAATTCGTGCAAAAGATAATCTTAAATCACGGAGACTGTATTCACGTCCAGTCGATAAACAAACTGGACTTCGATGTGACCAAACAGTTGTCCTGACTGGATTCTATCCAGGGAAAGATTACCCAGATAAACTACGCAGGGTTCGATATTATGATGCAGAAAACGAAAAATACTTTACGTTTCTGACAAATAATTTTACGCTCGAAGCTTTAACAATAGCAAATTTGTATAAGTCGCGGTGGCAAATCGAATTGTTCTTTAAATGGATAAAGCAGCATTTACGAATTAAAGCTTTTTACGGCACTTCTGAAAATGCTGTCAAAACACAAATCTGGATCGCAATTGCAACATATGTGCTGGTTGCAATTGTGAAAAAACGGCTAAAACTTGATATCTCACTCTACACTTTTTTACAAGTATTGAGTGTCAGACAATTCGAAAGAACGCCTATTTTACAACTACTTACAAACGCTGATTACAAAAACTCTATTGACGTACAATCAAGACAATTGAATTTATTCGACTTATAACCGGACACTAGTGATGATGGGACTATCAGATTGTCTAATTCAAGTTTTTTCTTGTGTACCATTAAAGCCTCCTTAATAAGTGGATGTTAAATGAACTTGATTTTTTCAGTTTTTTCAAACAAGACTGAGTCAGCCCATATGTAGTTTACTTGACCCCAAGCCGTCGCACTATAAATGTCTGGGAAAAAACCCGAGCCCTTGTAATTAGCGCTGGTATTACATAGGATTGGGCTGCCGGAAATCTCTTCGTATTCCGTTAGAAGTTCATATAAAAGAGGATGTTGCGAGCCTGATACAGTTTGCAGCCTTGCCGTTCCATCAATATGAGAAATAGCGGGAAGTTTTTTAGCCCAGTCTGATCGGACTTCATGTTGAAAAAGCATGTATGGATCTGGGCAACCGGGAGAAAAGAATTCAGGAGCTCTTTTTTCTAAACATATAGGAGCTACAGGGCGATAGTGTTCACGCATCTTAATGATGTTCAATAGATTTTTCATGTGTGGAACCGTGGCTGCCGCTAAAATGCTACGGTTACCGAGAGCACGAGGTCCCAGTTCGGCCTTGCCATGCATAAAAATACAAGGCTCATTCTGGGAATGGAGCAATGCTGCTAGTTCAGTGATGGAACAAGCACGAGTCGTCCAGCCGGACGAGGGTGCGTTTTTAATGAGATTAGGCCCACTATAAACATTCCAGTCAAGTGATACCTCAGTGCTGCTTGCCATCATTTGGCAGCACGCCGCTCCAATAGCGCTGCCAGAGTCATTAGGAAATGGGCAGATCCAGATATTTTTGAAAAGTCCGCTATTTCTAATAGATGTGTTCCATTTAATGTTCAGGGCAGCGCCGCCACCATAGCATAGATTCTCACTCTTTCGTCCTGTTTGATTCAGACGCAATCTTAAACATTGTACAAGCATTTGCTCAAGAAAATGATGAAATGAAGTTATAATATCTGCATCATTGAAACTACAACCTTTCACTCTTTGAATGAACGCGCGCGCGAATTCATACGCGAAGTTTGGCATATGTTTTAGAGCTCTGGCTTTGCTAAGATGTTCCTTATAAGTGTCTTTGAGAGCTTGAAGAATTTTGTCGTCCATCTTTCCAAGTGCAGTAAAGGCCATAATCTTACCTGCGATAGAAAGTTCATCTTTCAGTACATTTTCATTTATCTTAAATGGGCGGAAGTATTGCGCAAAGATAGCATAAATGTTTCCGACTAAATAAAAAAGAGGCCCAAGGTTATTAACTGTATGAACACGGTTTGGATTATAAAAATAAAGCCTAGGATACATTCCGCCATCCCAAATCAAGATGTAGGCAGATTCTTTCTTTTTTGCGAAGGGGCTTGTGCAATAAGCACTGGCAATATGACCTGCTACATGTGTGTAGCTTTCATAGGATTTAACCTGCGGAGCGAAGCGATATTCGTCAAAATGATAGTTTTGCAGAATATTCTTGGATTTATTTTTTTCGTGATAGGGGGCTACTGGTAGCGTCAAAGGTATCTGTTGTCGATGAGTTTTAATAAAGGCATCGGATTGCCCGACCCAACCATCAATAACTAAATGATCGAAATCATTAAGAGTATAACCCAATTCGCAAAGGTGCGTCTCTACAGTATCAAGATCATCTATAATTGCAAATCGATTACCATTGGCAATTTTTTCAATTTCCGTACTGAAAATAAGTTTACCATTTTCGATAACCGCAATTGCACTGTCGTGTGTAAGTTTGAGTCCGCAGATTTTCATTTTTTGATTCGTTTGTATTTTTAACCACTGAGGTACTGAGTTGTTAAAGTGGTTATCATCTACATAAAATTGAGCGAAACTTTTCCAAAACGTTCTTTGTCATTAAATGACCTGTTCAAAAATTTGGCCAATGTCTGCACGTTCAATTTATCAGATGAGTGATGGTTTAGCTCGTACTCTGAATCAATTGTAACGTCTAATTTGCCTTTTTTGAAATCTGATAAGGCCCTTTCTAGATCCGATGTCGTACCCAGGCAATTGCCGGTGATCCGGAGATTTTTGAGGATCATAAATTGGAGAACTTGGGTCAAATCTACTTTTATGGCAGAGCGGGCGCCATTGACAAATGAAAATTGGTTGTAGACACCGCAAGTCACGTAAAAACCTCCCATTTTCATCAGCTTTAGGCTACCCTCTAAATAGATATCAAAGAAAGGATCAAAGACATAGTCAACCCCACCTGTTTTCGACATAATCGCCTCAAGAGATTCTTTATGTTGTAACGGTCCTTCTTTGCTCAAAACAAAAGCTTCCTTTGCTCCCAACTGTCGAAGTTTCTCAACGTTTTGTTGGGATGTTGTTGTTACACAATACTCTGCACCTATCGAGCGCAGCGCGTTAATAATAAAAAGAGAGGTATTTGAACTCCCTGCCGTAACCAATGCCGTATCACCCGGCCTAATGCCGGATTTGCGCACCATACTGCCTGCGGTTTGGGCTCCCAAGCTGAAACTTGCCGCCACTCCCGGGCTCATGGTTGCATCTATTTTTAGAACTTTAGCGTAATGGAGAATTTCATATTGAGTTGAGGCTGAGTTTGATGGTAAGCCAGGGGGTTCATCGTCGATGGGAGCTGAACCATAGTGGCCATTTCCAATTACATGATCTCCAATTCGCAAATTTGAGACATTCTTGCCCGTTGCTACAATACGCCCCGAGAACTCGGAACCGAAAGGTAGAAAATATCCTTTGTTCTGTTCTTCGCTTTTTTGGTTTATTTGCTGGTGGCTCATCAAGAGGTATGCTTTTTCACGATAGTTACAGGACATTGCGCCCTTTTTAACCAATACCAGGTTTCTATTTTCATTTGATTCGCCATCAAAAACCACATCCTCGGGTATAATTGAAAAGGGTATGTCGATTCCGTTAATTTCAACATATTCCACTGGCCAAGAGCAAGCCGCTCTCTCGACGAGTTTTTTACTTAGAAATACAAGATTGCTACTTTCTACTTTTTTCATGTTACATTCCATAGTTGATCGAATATTTCCCGTATGAGATTTTACTAAAAAATACTTCAAAACGGTGTGGAAACTTAGATTGCCGCTAAGTTGCTAATTGCGTTAAAAGTGTTCTAAATACTTACTTTTCATTTAAGGCTACCGTCAAAGAATAGAACAGACATGAATTTATCTCGATCTTGTTTGATATTCTTTATATAATCTTCGAATAAGTATAATCTGCCCACGATGATTCAGCTCATCGTCTGCGATATGCTGTAATACCCAAAATAAATTCATTACTATGTTCCATTCTTTGTCACTAAAAGCCTCTTCAAAGTCCTTAGTGCTCAAAGCTTCAATGCCTTTGAGTAATTTTAGTCGTGATTCCTGTAGTTCCCCATGATAAGCCTGCAGGTTTTTTCCCCGCAAGAGTGACTTATTCTTTTGCAACTCATCTTGTGCCGCTGGACCGTATAGTTTCTCTTCTTTTTGTGAAAGCTCACGGCGCTCGATATATTTTATTCTAGTGACGTTTTCTCTACTAATCACGTGGGCAAGGAGCATGCCGATTGAGTTCCAACCTGGACCGTGAGACCAATCCAATTCTTCAGGCGTCACTGTAATCGTCTTGCGGACTAATGAAAATCTGGCATTTTCAAGATTGGAGCGAAGAAAGTCTTTCGTTGTAGAATTTTTGTCGGAACAAAGTAGGTAACTATATCTATGCATTTGTTTAGTTGTTTTTGAAATAATTGCGTCCGATACTGACAATTGTGCGTAGAGCACTATTGTAGGAGTCGTTGAGAATGTTTAAAAAGTGACAGGATATTGATAAAAAAATCAATACGAGATGCTCACTTCAAGTTTTTCTTTTAGTTTGGTAGAACATTTTTATCATAGTTGTATCCGTGAGATGTGAAGTTGGGACCGATAGGCGGCCCCAACAATAAAAATTGACACAATTACTAAGTTTACCGATTGTGGCGTTAGCACCGCCACCGATAGTAGAGGAGGTGTACGTCTCTGCTTAGCGTTTAGATCCTGATGTCAACACAACCAGAAGGACCACCATCTGACTCCTCAGTGCCTGTGGTAAGAGTAGTTGCGGTAGTCATAGAAAGTAGAGTTGCTGCTGATAGATGACTTATTAGAGTACATACTGCTCCTGTACCTGCTAGCACATTATTTTGATGTTCCTCCAGATTTGTTACAAAACTGGACACTTCTAGCTCTTTGAGTTTGAGTCTTTTCTTCATTTAGCTCTCCTTAAGGTAAAGTGAAGTTAATTGTGAATTTAAAATAGACGATTAATGTGAAGCAACAATATACGTGTTAACCATGTGTACCAGCTACCCGTCTGCTTTTAGCTTTTTCTATGCGGCAGCACTAGGGCCGTCATTAACATCGCTAATACTTACCATTGTTGAAGTAACAATGGAAGTACACATCGCCCCGGAGATGGCACCAAGCTGGTTTTGTTCTTCCAACTTCGAAAGGGTTGTAACGAAACTGGCTACTTCGAGGTCTTTGAGTTTGAGTCTTTTTTTCATTGCGGTCTCCTTATGTAAAATGAATTTAGGCTTGAATACCTAGACTTGGACCTCACATCCGTAAGTAAAGTGGCTCGGAAGTCACTGTTTTTCCTAAACTGCTGTGCTTAAGCAATCCATATAAGAGCCGTCATCACGACTAGTATTTGTAGTCGCGCTTACAGTGAGGCTGAGGGTTGTTGCAGAGGTGAGTGTCAATGTTGTACCTACCGTTGTACACCCTCCTGTAGCTCCAAGTTCTTTCTTCACTTCCGCGTTAGGCAAATGTGTAATGAAACTTGATACTTCTAGGTCTTTGAGTTTGAGTCTTTTTTTCATTTAAATCTCCTTAAGATAAGATGAAATCTCAAATAAGCTAAAGTAGAACAATCATTTTGTGTCACTCAATTTTGTTTTTGTCAAGTTATTGGCAAAATTCTCTACTGCGAAATCTCTTAATATCAGTTTTTTTTGATTAGCTGCTTCCATAAGCATCTCCCCAGTGTGAGAATGCACTTCACTTGAGTTTATGGTTCAAGTGAACCTTCTTAGCTATAATGAAAGTAATTTCTTACTTAGGTAGTGTCAAAGGTAACAATTCACAGCAAATGACTGTCCCATTAAATCGGGAGCTCAAACAAAACCCCCGATATCTTCCATCGAATTAGACAGTATACATTTCGCTAGGACCGCAATTGTCAGTATCTTGGGGACAAAAATCGTAGCTCATTTTTGAGATAAGACTGATTATACTAACGATAGACATAGTTATTGTTGTGCCCGTTGTAGTACACCCACCTGTTGCTCCAATTTCATTATTTTGATCCTTTTGCGATAAGCTTGTGACGAAACTTGATACTTCAAGGTCTTTTAGTTTTAAGCGGTGTTTCATTGTTGAGTCTCCTTAGATATGTGAAGTATTATGAATTGGGAAGTTCCCATGAATAGCATGCTGCGACCCCAAGAGGAATCGAACCTCTGTTACAGACCTGAATAGCCTGCGTCCTAGCCACTAGACGATAGGGTCAAATTGGTTCTATATAGTAGGTCGTAATTTGAACTACGAAAGGGACAAGCGATTAAAGTTTTGATAAAGATGTTATAGAAAAGGATTTGTTTTTTATAGGTGGTAAGAAAATTTAGGTTTGCAAGTGAAGGTCTTTTCCAAACTTTATATGATGTGTCTAAGCGGTCATGATAGACGCTCAGATTTTGCTTCGAATTCGCACAAAAAGGAAAATGCTGATTGAAGAAAGCACGAAGATACTTGTAAAAAGGAGAAGCGTTGATTGTGAAAAAGTCTTTTCTGAAATAAATGCATCGTTGCTTCCCAATAAAATAAACCCCGCCCAGTAATAGGGATGTCTTTTGGACTCAGGGGCAGTGTTCAAATATTGAAGCTTAGCTCGCTGAAGCGCTTCATCTTTATTAAAACCTTCTCCAAGAAAGCGATAAAATGCAGCCATTATTTGTGCTGTGGCGCGGTCATCCACTGGCCACAATGTCGCTACCAGAGCTTTGGCGCCAGCTTGAAAAAATGAGTTTGCCAGGCTTGTCAAACCCTCCGTTTGTGTGAGTTTGCCAACTGCGGTTTGACAGGCGCTAAGTACCAATAGTTCGGCCTCCAGATGTAAGGATTCTAGTTCATAGGCATGAAGCAGGCCATCGTCATTTTCTATGTTCTCGTTCGAAAATATGAGCTTGGAAAGCTCAGGCCTTTCGTGGTCGATAATGGCATGTGTTGCCAGATGAACGATGGTTGCTTTTGACGCCTGTTTTTTGAATTCTGCCTCCGTTGCATTTGAGCCGACATACATACTTGTTGGAAATATTTCTGTAATTGCTTCCACTTCTCTTTCCGCGTGTTTCAAAGGGGGGAGCGTGATAACGAGAGAGTCAGCGTTTCCACGTAGTATGCTAGAAAAATTTTGAAGATAGGATGATTCTTTTTTTTCGAAATGCCTCAAGCTAGGATTTGCAAATGCGACTAATTCAAAAGGGGGTTCTCTATCTTCTTCTCCACTGAAAAGAAAGCTGACTGAAGGCAGATATCGGATGGAGTGGTCTTTTAGAAGCTGCCAGTTTGAACTTTGCGTCTTTAGCAGAATTTCAAATGGCAGATATGCTAGCCAACCATCTGGTACTATAATCCAGTTAGGGTATTTTTGTGTCAGCGGCAGAATAGGAGCGATAAGCATTTCATATAATGACTTTGAAGCAGCCATGTCGAAAGCTAAGAGATTCGCAGAGACTCCTTGATTGCCCTCTTTTATTTGAAATGGGAGTAGTTTACCTATTACATTTCGAAGACTATCTATAGCCAAATTGGCTTTTGCCACCTGTACAGCGCTTCCCGTGGTTACGAATATATAAATTGTTTCTTTTGTGATTACAAAATCAATTAAGGTTGCCTGTTTTTGCTCTAGTATGTTTTGTACAGCTAACAAGGGCAAACCTTGTGAGCTGATAAAAGTGTTCTCATTTTTGGCTTTGAGCAGTAAGTCTTTTCTATCAATTTCAAGCCTGATAAGCTCATTTTGGTATCGCATCTTGTCGTTTTGCTTTTGGGATTTAGCCAGCATATCACGCAAAATTAACATTGATTTATCAAGTTGCTGAAGCGACTTCTCCTTCTCAACAGAGCCCAGAAGAATATCGTTTAATCTACTTTTTTCACTTAATAACCGTGCTTTTAGATTTCGCGCGATATTATATGCGTTTTCAATTTTCCCTTGCCTCAATTCTAATTCTATGGCTAAGTGGTGTAAACGCGAGATATCTTCTCTTCCTAAGAAATTGCCAATGACTGTTAGGCCACTGAACGGATTGCGAGTTTTTTCAAGAACAGTTAATGCCTCCATCGAATATTGGTACGCCTTTGTATGGTCACCAGTTCGAAGATTAGCTTCAGTAAGAACAAGCAGAGCTTGCCAAATAAGATCATTGTTTTCGGAGGTCCGAGCCAGTATGAGTAGTTCTTTGGCAATCTCAATGGATTGTTGTCGTTGCAAGTCATTATAAATTTTTGATAGTAACAATAAAATGTCGTGCTTATCTACCGGGGCGACAGAAATAGCTAGCGCTTTTTCCAGAAGGGCGAGGGCAATTTCAGGTTGGCTGTAGCGAAGTGATAAGGCGCGATAGATGTAACTCTGAATCATACCACGGGTGTCACCTAGTCGTTTGCTGATACTGGTTGCCTTATCGAATAGCTCTTTAACAGGTGGTAAGTTGCCTCTGAGAATGTGACCTTTAGCAATTAGGTTGAGAGAATTTGTGTAAGCTCGCAGAACTCTACCATCAGTATTTTTTGAATGTATGTATGATTCAAGATCTCCGAATTCTTTTTTAATTATCTTCAATGAATTCCGTGCATATTCAAATCCTTCATTTAATAAGTACAGATCATAAAATAAATTAGCTAATCCAGCCTGCGAGTATGATTCAATATACCAGAAATTAATGGCTCTTGCCAGAGAGTCTGCTTCTAAATGATAGCGCAAACTTTCTCTGTAGTTGCCGTGATTTTGGTAATATGCCGCGATATTGTGAAATAAAATACACTGGAGTTCAAGGTCGCCTGACTCCGTAGCTGCTAGTAGTGCTTTAGTTCTCAAATATTGCGCTTTTTGGGGGTCCCCGACTCTAATTGCTGTAAGGATTGCCTGTCGGCTTAGAGCTTGTGCCAAAAGAGCCTTGTATTTCAGTTGTTCAAATAATTTTGCTGATTCTGAAAATTTCTCCAGCGCTAGGTTGAATTTTTGTTTTTTTCGATAAGATTCGGCTAGGTTGAAAACGCTAGTTGCTGCGATCGTTTTATCACCAATGAGGCTTGCTTGCTTCAGTGTGTTTTGATAATTTTTAATTGTCGAATTTATATCGAGAGTCTGCGAGGAAATTTCATCTAAGACTGGTACGATATTTAGGCTATCACGAATCTGAATATATCCAGTAAGCGCTTGTTCAATAAGCTGCTGTGCTGTTTCTTTGGAGCTGTCTTTTACCAGTTTTGACATTTTGAAGAGGGAGTCGGCTTTAATTTTTGCTTCCGCTTCTGTTACTCCAATTTGACGATTTCGTTGCCAGGCTCTTCTCAGAAAACTAAAATTAATCTCTGATTGTTGAGTTTTGTTTAATATCCAATTTACTGTATGAGTCAATTCATCAATAGAATTTGAGTCTCCTTCGACAACTGCTTGCGCGTGATGGCTTAATAAGCTACGAAATTGATCATATAGTCTGAACGGTGTCTCGAACAAAAAGAGCTGTAGAGAATCCGAATTGCTTTGATAAGCCCAACCTATTAATTGCTTTGTTATATCCGGAGGTGGCTGGTCGTTTTTGGTGTACCCTGAAGAAACCAGCAGGAAACAAGTGACTATGATCTTAATTAAATGATGCATTCAAGACCCTCAACGGTTATAGAAATGTGAGTGCTCGGGGAAGGATTTGATTTGAGGTGACTCTGTTAAAACTTAAAAAGTCATGTCATTCAAAATGTTAGCAAATTGGGTGGCTTTTCTTGAATGCTCGCGACTACTGATTTTAGATAGATGATTTATTGCATTATCGAGGTCTTGCCTATTGGGCTTTTCAGCGTATCGGAGCCCGTAAGCTAGGCCAGTATGAAAACGAATATTTTCCTCAAGTAGATTTGACTGTAAGGGTTCGGCGAGGGCTACTGAAAAATACTTTAGAGCTTTGTTAACTTCTGAGATGTCGAGATACGGAAACAGGCCTAAATAAGATCGTTGGGACTTCTGTAGGTGGCTGACTCCAAGATAGTAATTGTACAGTTGCTTAGACCCGACGCTTTCGGACTTGCGTAACTCATCATTAAACATTTTTATCGCATCGTCGAAATGCCCACTATTAAAAGAGGCTTTGGCGTTACCCGCCATGGCGACGCTGCTACCGCGACTAATTGAAAACTCAGAAACCAGGTTTTGCTTAAAAAAAATAAAATAGCTGGGTTTCAATAAGTCGCTGGTAATTTTCAGTGAAAGCATTATTACAATGCAAAATAGTAGTGTAATAATACCACCTTTAGAACTCGCAAACCTTTTCCTGTTAAAGGAAGTGGGGGTCTCTTTATGGTTCATAGGATTTAGTTCTATTTTACCAACTTCAGCTTTATCCAATTCATCTTGCACAGCTAAGTACCCATGCAACATGTCTTTAAGTTGAATGTCAAACGCATTATCGTTAGCTCGTGCCATTTCGATATTTTCTATATCTTCACGCGAAATAGTATCTACGTTTTCGCCGTCTTCTCTACTTTTTTCGGCAAGAAAGATAATGTACGAAACCAATAATTCGCGGGAAAAGTTGTTGTTTGACATAACGTTACTCTATATAGTCGTTAATGCGGCAAAGTTTGGGACAATCTATTGCAATTTTTTTCCTAAAAAATGCAGAGCTCGCTGATACCTCTTTTTTGCCAGCTCTACCGAAATGTTAAGTTCTTTTGAGATTTCACCGTATTTCAAACCTGTGAGACGCATTTTAATAATTTTACGATCCAGATTGTTTGTAAGATGTTGACGGATTTTCTCAAGGGCTAACGCGTTGAGGACGTGGTCTTCATGACCTGAAGTTGTCGCTAATTGTTCAATTGGCTCATCAAGTTTTTGACCGTTAAGATGATTTTTATCATGCCGATATTGTTGACCACGATAATAATCATTTATGACAAAGGCAATGATCCGTCCCACAAAGCTTCTTATCTTGACTGGTTCGTTGAGATTTTTGTAACTTTTTACTAGCCGGAGGTAGGTTTCCTGAGAGAGGTCCTTGACGAGTTCCTGATCTCTAAACACCCGCATAAGGCCTGACCGAATAAAAGGGGCAAGTTCTTTACAGAGCCGATCAAGCGCTTCTTGATCACCGGACTGAGCGGATTCCACAAGACTCTGAATAGAGCGCCTGTTCACCATTGATTCCCCAGTATTGAAGTTTGTATTTGTGCGACTCATTCTAAGCCGACGCGGATGTAGAGGTAATAAACGCTATTGCCGTAAGTTTAGTTACAAAAAAAAAACAATATTATTCCAATAACAAGAGCCGCTATATAAGGCTGCACTTTTAAATGTGAAGAGTGCTCTAACAGGTAAAATGATTTTGCTCAAATAAGTTAGGCATAAATATAAAGATCATATTCAGATTACTACTTAAGTAGTAGTAGTTATCTGTACTTACGCCGAATTTATGTGAATAGTAGCAAATCTTGACTTGAGCCTTTGTAAGTCATTGTTTTTTATAATCAGCGCACTTGACTGGGGGTCAAGGGGTCGAAGGTTCAAATCCTTTCGCCCCGACTAAATAATTACAGCTAAATAGCTGTTTTAAGGGACATAGCAAATGCGTGTCCCTTTTTTATTTTACAGTAGAGCACTTGACTCCGAGGCAAGAGCGCAGGGGCGATTTTTTCCTATTCCACAAAAGTTATGATTAAGTAAATAGCTGTTTTAATGAGGAATAGCCTTATTTTTATTTTACACCTGATTCCTTAATATATCTGCGTTGCTTGAGAAATCGTAGCAAATCTTGAATCAGTTTCAGAATGATTTTCGCTCGACTATAGGAGGCTGAATCCGATTTCATTGCAATACTGCCGGACTTATCTGACATTGAAAGTCATGGTATATAATTTTCCTGAATTATATTATTTCAAATATATTCTCCAAACTCAAATAAACCCCTGCAAGAATTAACATCGTACCCACAATCGTCAAATATTTCTGCCTGTTTTTGTGATGGAAAATCGTTTTTTCCAAAACACCTGCACCTTTTACCACAAAACCGGTTATCATTGCCAGCGGCAAAGCAGCGCCAACACCGAAGGCAACCGGGTACAAAATAACCGCCTGTTTCGAAATCGCCAACGGAACGAGTACTCCCAAAAACAGCGCCGCTGTCAAAGGGCAGAAAGATAGCGCAACCAGAATACCCAGTATAAATCCGCCGCCGATGCCAAGTTTGGAATTGTTCCGTGCGAAGCGCTCGGCGACTTTTAAAGTATGTTGATCTCTAAACAAAATACCGGCGAGCATCATGCCGATTAGAATGAGAATCGGGCTGATCAGTTGTTGCATGACACTTTGAAGCGTATTAGCGATAACCGGAACATTGAAGCCACCAAACGCTAGCAAAATACCTATCGCAGTATATGCTAAGATTTCGCCCAAAAGAAATGCTATTGAAAGTAAAGCTTTTTTTGAAGATTTGTGTTGCAACCCCAGGAGCAAGGTTACTGCCGATATGTTCGTAGATAGCGGACATGGGTGGGTGATGGTTATTAACCCAAGCCCGAAGGCGGTGAGCATATCCACGGTTATTTCTCACCCCGAAATTTGAACAACTCAGTTTTAAATGCCGCGATGAATTTTTCCTTTTTATCTAAAAGATGCCAGGCGTCTGAAAAAATAAAAGAACCGCTTGCTTCATTATTTTGTACTTTTATGAAAACAACTGTGCTGGTAAATACATCATACTTTTTCTTCAAACCGAGGTATTTGGATAAGTTCATATTAACAAGTTTGAAAGAAACCTTATTTTGTAGATTTGCAGGGATTTGAGTTAATGCTTCGCGCACATGGCTTTCCATGTTGTTGCAGAAATCGCAGCGCTCCTCGCGGTGAAATAGAAAAATAAGGATGCCGTCTGAAAAAGGCACATCAAACTCCTCAACCAAATTCAGAGTTAATGGCACTCCCGCAATTTTAGAATTATCGGAAAAATTTTTAACACCGACAATGATCAAGCTTAGCAGCACAAAAGCGAGTAAAATCCATCTTATCAACGTAACCATTTTGTTGCCCGGGGGTTTTTGATTTTGCTTGATAGTGCTTTTCACCTTCTGTCGGAATTCTGCGTTTATCTCAAACGTGGGTTGATTTTCTCCTGGCTTAATCTCACCGGCAAAGGCGTAGACATTTACCGGGCAGGCGTCCACAGATTCATTCGGCCGGACAACTTGCAGCACACCAGACTCGACTAGTTGATTTGCCGCTGTAACACCATCCGATGGGCAGCAACTATTTATGTCGCGGGCATCACTGCCGGTTATGGTGAAAAAATCCGCTTGTGATTCAATCAGGTTAAGTAAGCGTTGCCGCATTTCTGCTGGTGTTTCTTTAAGTGCCTCAAAGTTGACGGCACTAGTTGTATTCTTTTTTTTGCTCATTTTAGCAATCTTTGCTTTTCAACAATTTGTGGCAATGTCTCCGCTAAAGTCTGCGTGCTGTCTTCTGTTGTATCCCGTCCCATAGATATTCTGAGTGTGCCGAGGGCTTCGGTATAAGTCCGCCCCAAAGCTTTGATTATGCGGGATGGAAGAATATTATGCGCATGGCATGCCGAGCCGGTAGATACTGCAAATCCCTTTAAACTCAATTCAGTAACGAGGTTTATGCCCGTCAATCCGGGAAATGAAAGCGAAATCAATCCTGGCAAGCCATTTTTAGAGGAGTTAATTTTAAAATCTTTTACCTGTTCAGATAAAGTTTTTATGAACTTTTCAGATAGTCCCCGTAACCTACTGGTTTCAGCCGGCACAATTTTAGTGCTCATCTCCAGGGCTTTTAACGCGGCGAGAAAACCGGGCAAATTCTCCGTACCGGCCCTTAAATTATATTCCTGACTTCCTCCCAGTATTTGTGGATTAATATTTTCAGAATTCAGCAAAAGACCACCAACACCACGCGGGCCACCAAACTTGTGTGCTGAGAATGTGTAAAAATTTACATCGGTCATTTCAAAATCCGGCGTAATATGTCCAAGCGCCTGAACGCCATCCACATGTAACAAAATACCTCTTTCACAACAAATCTCACTTATGGTTTTGATGTCATGGATGGTTCCGATTTCATTGCAAACATGCACTATGCTCAACAAAATCGTATTTCGCTTGATCATCTTTTTTAATTTGTCGAAATCAATTTTACCGGAACTATTTATCGGGACAACATCTACTCTTTTTTTGTAAACTTCCGTTGCAAACCAGGCGGAAGCATGGGTATCGTTTGCCAACAGCAGGTGCCCTTTAGGGAATTTTTCCATAACCCCGCGAATAACAAGATTATTTGCCTCAGTGCCGTTTCCTGTTAAAACAAGTTTTCCACTGGTAAATTTACACAGCTCAAGAAAACGCTGTTTTGAACTTTCCAATAATTCATTCGCCTTAATACCGGGTAGATGATTTGAGGATGGATTGGCAAAATACTCTCTGGCAGTAGAATTGAAAACTTCGAGCGCTTCGGGGAAAGGTGGGCAGGATGAAGCGTAGTCAAAATAATGAGAACTCATTTCGTTATTTTATAATTGGTAATAACTTCTCTCTGAAAACCAGCGCGCCGGACGGGCAGGCCTCGACACATTTTTGCACGGCCTTTTCCAATCCTTTTTCCAACGGTTGGTTTAAAGGTACATCCACCTGAACGTCGAAGCCCCGGCCAATAAAGGTGAGGCCCAGACCTTCACCTTCTTTTTCTGTGATGCGCACACACAGGCCGCATTGAATGCACTTACCAGGTTCGTAAACCACATACGGATGGTCATAAACACGTGCCATCGATTTCCTGGTCTCGCCTTTGAAACGCTGCGGATTGGCTCCGTATTGTTCGGAAAATATTCGCAACTGGCAGCCGTTAAAACTCACACACCCACACTGCAAACACCGCCCGGATTCATCATTGGCCTGTAGTAGATTTAAAGGATTGCCATTGGTATTTTGCTTTGTCTGTGCAGAGTCTTTAATTTGATCGATAACCTGTGCAAACTGAGCGAATTGGTCTTTATTAACTTTTGCAATGCGGGATTGTGAACGAGTGCCATTCGTTAATTCTCCTTGGTCGAGTAAATAATTGTTCACGGACAAAGCGATTGAACGGCCGTGACCCACAGAGCGGACAGCCATTTTTCCTGGGTGAGTTACGCCGCCGCCCGCAAAAACACCATCCATACTGGATTGAAAAGTAGTTTTGTCTACACGAACTCCTTTTGGCCCGGATTCTATTTCGAGCTGCTTGAGTTGCTCGAGTGATGTTTCACCTGTTGCCAGAATAACAGCATCAAACTCATTTTGGATTTCTAAAAAATCTTTAAAATCAATGGCATGGTTTAATTCGAAATTTGCACCCAACCTGCGGATAACATCAATTTCGCCATCGAGAATATGCCGAGGCAGATCGCTTTCCGGTGTGCCATATCGCAACGCGCCACCCGCCTCCGGGTTGGCATCAAATATGGTGCAGGCATGCCCGAACTGCTGCAGGTAGTAGGCCGCAGAAAGCCCCGCCGGGCCGGAACCGATAATCGCCACACGCTTGCCTGATGGCGGCGCACATTCAGGGATGTAAGGTGAGTCGCTGGCCAAATCCTGATCCGCGACAAAGCATTTCAAAGCACATATTGAAAGTGATTCGCCAATTAAATTTCGCCGACAGGCGTTCTCGCAAGGCGCAGAACAAATTCGTCCAAGAACCGCAGGCAGAGCGATGTGCTCTTTTACCGTGATTAAACCTTCGCGGTACTGGCCATTTTCAATTTGAAAATTCATCAACGCGATGTTCATGTGTGCGGGACAGGTACGTTCGCATGGTGCCTGGCAGTCGCCGACATGATCGCTCATGAGCAATTCGAGGGCTGATTTTCGCGCTTTAACCACATCATCGCTATCGGTCTCGATGATCATGCCGTCTTCCGCAGGCACGGAACAGGAGGCCAGCAGCTTGCCGGTTTTTACTTCCTTGAACACACAAAGCATGCACGAAGTAAAATGCGGGTACTCTTCCAGGTAACACATGGTCGGAACCGTGATACCCCGTTCGCGAGCAACCGTGATTAATTTTGTGCCCGGTTCGACTTCAACTTCTTGATTATTTATTTGGAATTTTATCATATTAAGTCATGAAAACTTGTTTTTCAATTAGTTATTATCCTTTGGCATTGGATCTTTTCCGAAAAGGTATCTCTCTAAAAATTTACCGAACAAAAATAACATTGATGAACAGAAAAGTCCTTTTGCAAAAAAGTAAATGCCGAAACCCAACTCATCGGGATCCAAAATAAAAAATCCCCTACTAAAGTAAGAGTCGCCATTAAAACTAAAAAAATAATTACCCAAATAAACCCAAGTGCATAATAATAATATCACAATAGAAATTATTTGGTTAATCCACTTCAAATAGAATTTCATATCTATTTAAGTCCAGAAACAATTTTAACGCAGAGGCACAGAGCACGCAGAGAAAAGAAATGACTCTGCGGTATCTTTGCGTCTTCATCGAACTCTGCGTTAAAGAATCTTTTAGTTTTTTTAATTGGCACTCTTAAAATAAACTCATAAAATTTAAAACTCAAACTACCAAAACTGCATCCTCTGGACAAACCAACCTGCAGGCGTCACATTTGGTGCAGGTATTACTATCGATTTCATGTTTTTCGTAAGGTTTAAACGCGATAGAATCCGCCGGGCAAACCTGGGCGCACTTGGTGCAGCCGGTGCAATTATCATCGATCGAGTATGTAATCATCTCGCGGCATTTACCGGCGGGACAGCGGCCATTTATATGAGCTTCATACTCATGGCGGAAATATTTTAACGTGGTCAGAATCGGATTTGGCGCTGTCATACCCAGTCCGCAGAGACTGCCGCCCTTAACCTCGTGTGCCAAGCTTTCCAAATCCTCCAAATCGGAGGTTTTGCCATGGCCAGAGCAAATTCGTTCTAAAATATCCAGCAGGCGCCGGGTACCGACCCGGCAAAATGTACATTTACCGCAGGACTGATCTTGAGTAAAACTCTGGAAGTAGCGGGCAATATCCACCATACAATCGGAGTCATCCAGGACCAACAGTCCGCCCGATCCCATCATAGCGCCGACTTCTTTCAGCGCCTCATAATCGATGGACGTGTGCCCCAATTCCGCCGGAATGCAACCACCGGAAGGACCACCGATTTGCACTGCCTTGAACTTACGGCCATCGGCAATACCGCCACCGATTTCTTCGACGATTTCCCGAATGGTAATTCCCATCGGCACTTCAATCAGACCGCCACGGGCAATCTTTCCTGCCAGCGCGAATACTTTGGTGCCTTTACTTTTTGCAGTGCCTAACTCGGCAAATTTGTCTGCACCATTGCGTAGTATCCAGGGCAGGAGTGAATAGGTTTCAACGTTATTGACCAGCGTTGGTTGCCCCCACAAACCGGACAAAGCCGGGAATGGTGGCCGAACGCGCGGCATGCCGCGATGGCCTTCTATGGACTCGATCAATGCCGTTTCTTCCCCACAAACAAATGCGCCTGCGCCTTCGACAATTTTAAGTGTCAACGAAAAATCCGTGCCGAAAATATTCTCACCCAGCAAGCCTTCTTCTTCACACTTTTTAATCGCTTCGGAAATGCGCTTTACCGCCAGCGGATATTCGTGCCGGATGTAAAAATAGCCCTCGTTTGCACCAACCGTATATGCCGCAATCATCAAGCCTTCGATCACCCGGAATGGGTACGATTCCAAAATCATACGATCCATGAATGCGCCCGGATCGCCTTCATCGCCGTTGCAGATTATATATTTTTTGTCACCCTCCGCGGCTTTGACAATTGACCATTTCTTGCCGGTGGGAAATCCCGCACCGCCACGGCCACGTAAGCCGCTTTGTTGAACGGACTCAATTATTTCGTCAGGTGATTTATTCTTCAAACAATTTTCAAGGGCTTTAAAGCCATCAAATGATTTGTACTCTTCGAAATCCAACGGATCGAGGACACCGCAATGCTCGGTGGCAATGTGTTTTTGCCTGCCCAAAAATGCTGCAACCGGCTTATCGCGAACGTTGAGCGGATAACGGGTTTCGGCTTTGCCATTGCCATCCATCAGGAAATCTTCCAGCCATTGTGTGGCACGTTGTGTAAAGCGGTCACCGAAACTACGTGGTCGAATATGGCGTTGGATGATCGGATCGACATCCTCGGGCTGTACACGGGCATAAAGTGTCGAAGGCTGTCCGGTCAAATGAAATTCTACCAGCGGCACCTGATGACACATACCAACACAGCCAACCCGTTTTACATCGACCTGGATGCTGGCATTTTGTAATGATCTGTCCAGCGCCTGGCGTACGGCCTCGCTGCCGCTGGCGACACAGCACGACCCCAGACCCACCCGGATTTCGCCATCTATTTTTTGTACTTTGCCGTTACTTACCTTGTTAAACAAAGAACCATTTTGTTTGCTGCGCAGTAAGAAGTCGTCGAGAATGGCATCCACGCTGTCAGATTTGACGTGGCCGTAGGTGACATCATCGATTTGCACCACGGGCGCAAGGGTACAACAACCGAGGCAGGCGACGCTTTGTACGGTAAACAAACCATCCTGGTCGGTGTCTTCATTTTTTTTTAATTTGAGATCTCGCCGCAGACCATCCAAAACCAGTGGCGCACCTTTAACGTGACAGGCGGTGCCGGTGCAAACATTGATAAAATGCTTGCCCACGGGCCGGTTCCGGAATTGCGAATAAAATGTCGAAACCCCGGAGATCGATGCCGGCGTAATATCGCTGACTTCGCACACGCGGAAGAGCGCCTGCTGCGGCAGATACTTGTACTTCTTCTGTATCGCGTGCAGGATGGGTATCACATCCGCGGTGCCGCGACCAATGTTTTCTACAATTTGGTCAATGTCGGTTAAATTTAATTTGGTTTCTTCGCTCATCAAATTTAAGGTTAAAGATGGATTCCATTTAAGCGAATAGTTTATTTCTCAAGTACTTTGATATTCCGTCTACTAATCGTTTTGCTTGAACAATGCCTATGTTGATGAAAGCCACCCTTTAGCTCTTAGGGGTTAAATGCAAGATGAAAGTGCACCGCTTAATTTAAGATTTTTTTTTGATGTTTGGTTAATAAGAAAGCCGTTTTGGCAAAGCGTTACTGTTTGTTCCTTATGTTCTTTGAATACGGTTAAAGTTTCGGTTTTAAG
>JAJDAE010000086.1 GCA_029262035.1 Candidatus Zhuqueibacterota bacterium | reverse complement strand
GGGCGCGTTCTTCGCTTTCTCACTACACTATTCACTTCAACTTATTTAACCAACAACATCGACTTAACCACTCTTTTATCACCGGCATCAATTCTATAATAATAGACACCACTGGTTACTTTTATTCCATTGTTATTGGTTCCGTCCCATTGCAAACGATGGCTGCCTGCATTCTGATTTTCGTCCAGAAGCCCTTTAATTTTCTGCCCGAGTATATTAAAAATACCTACCTCCACATGACTCGCTTCAAGCAAGTCGTAGGAAATATTGGTAGCCGGGTTAAAGGGATTTGGATAATTATCGTGCACTGTAAACTTCTGAGGTAATGTAGTTTCAGAAACTGAGCTGGCGATATCCAAAGAGTTAAAAATAAACAACCCAAAATTATAGTCAGTAACATAGATATTGCCTGAATGAGCATACGGATAAACACCAAAAGCGCCGGAGCCAAAACCCACAGCATCAACATTTGGTTCGGTATCATACTCGTAAATCAACTCCGGGTTAACCGGATCCTTTGCATCGAAAACCTTAAAGCCGGCGTTATAATATGAGGTGTAGACATAATCACCAACAATAAACAAATTATGGATAGTCGCCATAGAATCCCAAATGGAGTTAACAAGTACCGGGTTTGCGATATCGCTGATGTCCCAAATGGTTATGTCCGTTTCGACACCCTGCCTGTGAGACAGTTCATCACAAATATAGAGGTAGTTGCCGTCTTTTGTTGGCCAGCCGCTATGATGATAAACAATGTTTGGTGTTTGTGTAATTGAACCCAGCAAATCCGGTGAGGCAGGATTGCTAATATCGTAAAAAAATGTGCCGGCACTACCGTGAAAGTCATAGAAAGTATTGCCGACGATGGTGGCATCGTGCCCCTCACTTCCGCCTTGCCAAACAACAGTCGGGTTGGTGGGATCCGGCTTTAAATCATAAATGGTAATGCCGGGTGACTCTGCATACATAAAGCCATTTTCATCGATGGTGACGTTGTGCGAGGAAGGAAATGAGCCGACCACCTGTGGATCATCCGGATTTATCAGATCAATAATACCGCCCGTGCCACTGCCGGTACCGGTTACCGTATAAGCATAATTCTGCCAGGTTTTTACATCGAAGCCGGGCACCGTATTTAAATGTGCTGCTTCATACGGCCGTGACGGATCGGTGACATCGATAATGTGTAAACCGGAATTAGGAGGCCCGGCGAAAATACCGTAACCCACGAGTGCAAATTCTCTATGACTGGATTCATCATAATAACCCCAAACATCCAGGACGTCATTTCTTGTTTTACCTTCACCTTTTATATCAAACCGACTCAGTAAATTTATTTTGCCTTCTTCGAAAGGTGGCAGTCCTTCGCCTTCCAAGGTTAAAATATATTGGGGGAAAGTCAGATCATCGCTGTTTATGGTCATCGAACCGGCATGCAGTCCAAGTTCCTTGGGTTCGAATATTATTTCTATTAACTCCGTGTCGCCGGAAGCAATTGTAAGATTTGTCGTTGAGATTGAATAGCTGCCAGATTCCAAACCGATAGATGAAATACTGATTGCAGAATTACTGCTGTTTATTACCGGCAGTGATAAATTGAATTGTGAATTAATAGCAACACTGCCAAAATTGAGCGTCAGGGTATTTGTATAAAGCCCAAAATCCGGCGTGGCAAATTCAAATACATCCTGATCTGTTGGCAGTTTTGTTGTATTTATCCGGACAACCGTTCCCGGTGGTGGAACAAAGGTAGGTTCACCGGTTAGAGTTACCATGCTGAATCTACGAATCACCGTAGCCCCTGAATATGGACGGTTAAAAATACCAAGGCTGCTTAAATCGCCGCCGTTGTTTTCTAAGTCCATTAAAAAGTCATCGTAATCTACAACGCCGTCGGAATTGATGTCGGCCTCAGCCGTAACAGTTGGATCAATTTCCAGGACGTAAATCCGATCGAACATATCTCCGGGGCCACCATCAGAAGGTGCAACACCCCCATCGTACAATTCGCTGTTGCCGCTGTCATCGAAGCCAACAGCTATAATTTGTCGGTCGTCGCTGGTATCGGCTGGGGTGCCCTTGCCAATATTCCAAAAAGAGAATGGTACTGGTATTGTCCCGGTCGCGGTGAAACCATAAACCAGATAATTCAGACTGTCGGAGTTTCCGTCAAATCGCATTTCGTAATCATTGCCGAGAGTATTGGCTTCCCGGAGCGCCACACTTGCAAAGCCGCCACCGCCGCCACTTACAAAAGTATATTCACCGCTTGAGTTGTTACCACCGCGTCCCTGGCGGTCGCCCTGACGAAACACATGAACCGGGGGCTCCACCGGATCTCCGGCATATCGTACCTCCACAATTTCATCAATTTGTGTAGCAGGAATGTTTACTGTTACTTGCACGCCTTCAAATGTAGGAGAAGTTTCTTCAATAGAGAGCGCGTCTACAACGATTGCCTGAGTGCCAAGATTTTCAACAGAATACAGAGTACCGCCAAGTTCATCTACGGAGAAAGTTACTCTGTAAGAGTCGCCCGTTGTTTCGGCCGGTGCAACAATATTTATTTTTATATCAGCTTTACCAATACCCGCAGTCTGGGTTGCTTCGAAATTAAAATCCTGCGCCGCTGCTGGCTGATAAGTTAAAATAATCACCATTAGAAATGATACAACTAAATGTAGAATCATGCGATTCATATATCCTCCTTCGATATTTTCAGTGAGATGTTGATTAAGAATTGTTAGTTTAAATACAAAAATTCTTGTCGTTTATTTCATTAAAAGCGTTCGGTGTGATTGCGTAAATATGCAGACTTCCAGACTAAAAATAAATAGAAATTCTATTGGCTAATATTTTAGTCGAAACCAGTAGGGTTTATCCATTTTTATCTGCATGCCCTATTTAACGACTTTTTCCTTGCTGGTCAATAAAAAAAATGTAATCTTTTTTGATATGAATTAAATTACCACGATCCGTACTATTCAAAATGGTATAATTAATCAAATGCAGGGATCTTCGATTCCTCCGTTATGTTATGGATGTGATTTGAAGTAGTCAACAAGGAACTTGGCGACAAGCTCATAAGCGTGTCTGTTCGGATGTAGTTCGTGAGGAAACCGGATTGTGTAGTTGCTGATCTCTGCATTGAAATCGGGCAAGGCTTCCTGAACTCGCACAAACGGGATTTGGCGTGCGCGTAACTCAGTAATCACATCTTGCTCATGGTTAAGTTCTCTGAACCAAAGCAAGACGTATAAAGTGCCGCCATAACGTTCTTCAAAAATATCTCTCGCCTTCTCAATAATAGCAGCAAATAATTGAATGTCTCTGTGTGTAGATTTTGGTTTTGACCACAATAGTTGTAATAAATGAGAGCGGGTCAAAACAGTGCCGATGCTACTGACGAACCAATTTTGAAACGCACCCGCATACACGACTTCGCCATTTTCATTCAGCCTATACCTTGGCCCCGATGTATCCCATAAAGCCTTGCCGGCACTTCGTTTAATTTGGCCTGGAATTGCAGTATAAATAGCATACTTTGGTCGATTTGTCGCTACGGCTTTTTGTTCCAATCCGTTTTCCAGCATGGCCAGCATTTGGTGCGGGCCGTAGCCGTGGAATCCAAAGTTGTAAGCCTGGAAATGTTTTCCCGATTTTTCCTGGAATTGATACGGCAATGTTTCATGATCATTCACACCCTCGCCAAATGTGTATGAACCGCCGAAAAAGGCCACTGCCGTTGTCTCCTCCTCCTCACCTATTCTGAAGCCTTCAGGACTGACGGTATATTGGACATCATACATTACATCAGAGCCATCCTTTTTGATGGCACGGACCTGGGCATCCGGCTTCGGCGCATAACCCAGTACCGGATGCGTTTGATAATAAGAAGGATCGTCAATAGATAAGTTAAATGACTCCTGGGAGAACCATCCGGCACAATAAGCCTCAAATAGGCCAAGCGTGAAAATAACTGTTCCTGCATAAACTGCCCACAAGCGCATACGTGATTTCGAACAAATAATCACAGCAGTACAAACCAGAAGCCACTGCAAGGCGATATAAACAAATGCGTCGTTACGGTTATAATAAACAATGCCCAAAGAGAAAACTGCCAAAAACACAACACCCAATAGCCTTACGAAACTTTTTTTGAACGTATTCATCAATCAATTGATACATGTAAAAATATTTACTGCGGAATAATCACGGTTCACGAGCTCCATATCTTTTTGCTTGAAATTTTGCCGGTCAATGAGTATTTTCTTATCGCTTTTTGAGAATGAAGATAAACTGAATTTAATATACAGGAGTTGTTTTATGTTATACGATCCAACATTGGTTCAACCAATGAGAGATGAATTGACAAGTATCGGCTTTAAAGAATTGACCACACCCGCCGAAGTTGAAGAGGCATTAACAAATGTCAAAGGCACGTCTATGCTTCTAATTAACTCTGTTTGCGGTTGTGCAGCAGGTCAGGCGCGCCCCGGTATTGCGCTGTCTCTGACCAATAGTGTGGTGCCGGATAATCTCTTTACCGTTTTTGCAGGGCAAGATACAGAAGCCACCGCTAAAGCTCGTGAATATATCACCGGTTACCCGCCTTCCTCACCTTCAATTGCTATTTTTAAAGATGGTGAAGTAGTAGAAATGCTCGAAAGATTGCACATCGAAAATAATGGCGCTGACCAAGTGGCGGGAAAATTAATGGAAGTTTTCCAAAAGTACTGTAACTAAAACAATGTATTTTGTAGATATGGAAAAGACCGGTTCTATTTTTTAGTAGAGTCGGTCTTTTACTTTTAGACCACCGTGAGAAATGTGAAAATTAAGGTTGATAGCGTAAGCGTCACACATCTCTGTAATATGCGCTTCCCATTTCACTCCTCTTGCTTTCCAACCGAAGTATTTTTATTTTAAAATTTATATTTTAGTGCGTAAACTTAATTTACCTGAATCGGAGGAAGAGGAAAAATGGCAGACTTCAAGCCGTATGTATCGCACGATAGTTCACTAGCTGAATTTACAGCCAAGAGTATAATTGCAGGCGCCCTTTTTGGTATCCTTTTTGGCGCGGCAAATGCCTACCTCGGGTTGCGGGTCGGACTCACAATTAGCACATCCATTCCTATAGCTGTAATCACGGTGGCCTTATTTAAAGCGCTGGAAAACGTTTGGGGCAAAACATCTATTCTCGAAGCAAACATGTCGCAGACCATTGGCTCTGCAAGCTCCTCACTGGCTTCGGGAATTATTTTCACCATACCTGCGCTGTTTCTCTGGGGCTTCAACCCCGCTCTGATGCAAATTGCGCTGCTCGGTTTAATGGGTGGGTTTCTGGGCATCGTTTTCATGATTCCTCTTCGAAAATTTTTAATTGTCGGCGAGCATGAAAACCTGCCATACCCGGAAGGTACAGCCGCAGCCCAGGTTCTCATTGCTGCGGATTCAGGCGGCAATAAAGCCAAATATGTTTTCTATGGACTCGGTCTTGGTTTTTTGTACAAAGGCATCACGGCATTGGCAAAATTATGGCCGCACGTTATAAGTATGAAAGTTCCTGCGCTCAAAAAAGGCTTTCTAAGTCTTGAAGCAGCACCCGCTTTATTGGGAGTCGGCTATATTCTGGGTTTCCGGATTGCAGCAATTATGGTGGCAGGTAGTTTACTTTCGTGGCTGGGAATTATTCCACTGATTGCTCATTTTGGCGAACTGGTTCCTGTACCGCTTTTCCCGGAAACTGATTTGGTAATTTCAGAAATGTCAGCCCCGCAAATCTGGACACGCTATGTCCGCTACATCGGCGCCGGCGCTGTTGCTGCGGGAGGTATAATCTCTGTCTTTAAAGCAATGCCTACCATGATTCAATCCTTAAAAGTAGGCTTTGCAGAAATTCGACCAAACGCAAACAAAAGTGAAAGTAAAAACAGAACCGAAAGCGATTTATCTTTTAAGGTAGTTATTGCCGTTGTCCTGATTTTTTTGATAGTCTCCATCGCAACCCCTTTTGTTATCGGTTTGAATCAAACAATTATAGTTCGGATTATTGGTTCCATTGCCATCGCCATATTTGCCTTTATCTTTGTAACAGTATCCTCCAGAATTGTCGGGCTGGTTGGCGTAACATCAAATCCAACATCCGGCATGACGATAGTTACGCTGCTTGGTACGAGCGCAGTATTTTATCTGCTGGGCTGGACTGATGCTGTCAGCAAAGCCGCAGTCTTAACCATCGGTACTGTGGTTGCAGTTTCCGCTTCAATTTCAGGGGATACTTCGCAGGATCTCAAAACCGGTTTTCTTTTGGGCGCCACACCGAGTCGACAGCAAACCGGCGAGCTTATCGGTGCATTGACTTCATCTTTTTTCGTGGCTCTGGCAGTGGTTACACTCGGCAAAGTTTACGGATTTGGCGGGGCTGAAATTCCTGCGCCACAAGCCACACTCATGAAAACCGTAGTTGATGGCGTTTTGCAAGCCAACCTCCCGTGGAGCCTGGTTTTAATCGGCGTCTCTCTTGCCGTCATCGCAGAAATTTTATCGATTCAATCTCTGCCTTTTGCCGTGGGTATTTATCTGCCGCTTTCTACATTAACTCCAATATTTGTTGGCGGTGTTATCCGGCGTATCGTTATAGCGAAGCGTCAAAAGAAAAATGAAAATGCAGCAGAAAAGGACACGGACGCAGGTGTATTATTAGGCTCGGGCATGATTGCCGGTGAAGGCATCATGGGGGTTTCCATTGCAGGTTATGCATTTCTAACCGGCACCAAACCAGCCGGACTGCCGTTCAGCTTTGAAGGGCTTACCGGGCAGTTCGTATCACTGGCTGCTTTTGTTGGCATGTGCTACTATTTGTTCAACACAGCTTTCCGGAAGAAATTAGAGGCCTGACAGAGTACATATTTTTGAGATTTTTAAAGGGCTTTTCGAAATTCCGAAAGCCCTTTTGGTTAAAAGCCCTCCCGGGCAAATTGGTGTATTTTCGGCCATATAATTTTTTATTTTCAAAAAGTATACAGAATTGTACCTAAAATTAAAAAGTGCGTAGTTTTTGCACAAAAGTACCCAATCAACCGAACAAAAATACTCCAAAAATCTACATAAAATCAACCCATCGCCAAAACACATTCTTAAAAAAGTTCAAATAAAAATCTATTAAGCTATATAAAAACAATTACTTGAGACAAAATGACTCTGTGCAGGTGTTTCAATTTAGTCATTGGGAACGCTTATTGCTAAATCCATTGGCAGTTATGTTTTAACAACGAGGTTTAAAATGCAACTGGCAGTTTCTCACCACCACGAATGCAAACTATACAAAGAAGGGGATTGGTTAATTTATTACTGTGTAGATTGTAAAAATTATGTCAAACGATTTAATATACAAACCGGTGAGGTTAAATCAACACACGAAAATGTAAAAAATAAAGTAGTATCTTAAAAAAATCTTCAACTACTGCTGTAAGCTGTTTAGCGCCACTCAAGACATCTACGCTCAATCCGGATATAGAATTCTGTACAATCCGGAACCGCACACCATTACGCAATCATCCCTCATTCAGTTTATCAAAGTCTAAGTTTATTTCAAAAAAAGTAACAGCCCGAACTTGGGGGATACTTTCCACACTCTACTTTTTAAAATGTTAACGGTTTATTTAATCTTCACAACCGGTTGTTGTGCAAAGGTACGAAATTCAAGATTATTTAAATGTTTGTTTAGGAAGATGAATCCGGCTATCAATGCCAAAAGGCACGCGTATAAATAACCATATCCGTAGTAAACGTATCCCAGGTTTATGGAAATTACCGTAAAAAGAGCATTTGAAAAAAAGAAAATTGCAGCCACTACCAGAAGCTGTTTTTTAATATCAAAGTACATCAAAAAAATCATCACTGTAAGCAGAAGCATTTGTAGGAAGACTGCGATAAATGCTTTTTCCAGGATGAGCGTTCCCAAAATCGGTAAGTTAAAATACCGACCAATTTCATCAGCAAATAACACACAAACCAAAGTGACAGTGCCCTGTAATTTTATCAGCCCAATAAAGCTTTCTTTTACAGAGTCGGCAATTTTATTTTTCTGTTCAAATATTCTATTAAAGGAACTTTTGCCAAGTACCGCCCCATAAAATGACTTAAAGTTTGTATAGAAATCGGTTTCTACTCTTACCAAAAAATAGGTATAGGACGGGATGACGGTGAGAAAAGAGACAAACGTCGCGCCGTCATAATCGGCAAATGCAAAAAAGAAATCCTGAATATGCTCGCCTTTGGGGCCGAACCAAAAAACAATTTTATCAGCCCAAATTCCCATGTTGTACAAAAGGCCTACAAGAATAAGCAACGGCATTTCTTTAACGTATGCCAACACATCTAAATTAGGCTTTACTTCACTCTTAAAGTCGATGTAAATGTTAGCCATTAGAATCATCAGTAAAATAATCTGGCCGACGGTGTAGCCATGTAAAAGTCCGTTTAAACCGAATTTGTTACCCAGAAATAGCGCCAGAAAAAAACTTACCGACAACCCGATCATAAAAGCGTACAGAACCGCTTTATAGCTTCGGATGGCGCTCAAAAATATCATTAACTGCCAGATGCAACCAATTACAATAAACAGCATGAGCGCTGTTAGTTTGTAGAATAAATCAATATCCCAGGACAAAATAAATGGCAGACACAGTATAAACTGCAAGGTAATTGTGAGCAAAACCACCGAAGTAAAAGCCGGCAAAACCTGGTCATTTTTTTTCATATAAAGCAGGTCAGAAAGATAGCGCGTGACCAGCAGTTGGCTAAACCCGGTTGAAATAAGTGAGAAACAAAACACGTAAACTATGGTCACCAAAAATAAATGCGAGCCCTCCTGGCTAAGCATGGGCGCTGAAAATATACCAAGCAACATTAAGCAGAGAATGGAAAAAAATATCGGTCCGCCCGCCACAGCGGTTGAATAAACAACACCTTTCAGTGTATCAAAATAAGTGTCTTTTTCAAAGACCGATTTTAGTTTAAAGCCAATACCGGCCATTTTAAGTTAACCTTGATGATTTGGAAGGTTTTTCTAAGTTTTTCATCGCACTCAATCTTCTGTCCCCTCAATCCACTTGTCGTAAATATCACGATAACTGCGTAGTAAATTCGGATGATTGTAATAACGCTCAACCCGCTTCTGACCGGCCTCCGACATCCCATCGCGCAAGTCTTTAGATTGCCATATTTTAAGAATGCACTCGCCAATTTCATCTGAGTTCGTAATGTTGGCTATGAGTCCGCTTTTGCCGAGCGCCTTATCTGCGCCAGCACGTCCGTACAACAATTCACTGCAAGCGCCAACATCCGTCGCAACGACAGGTACGCCAAGGCTGTTTGCTTCCAGAATTACAAGTGGTTGCGCTTCACTGATGCTGGTCAAAACCAAAATATCAATTTTTGTATAGAATTTTTTAACGTCAACTTTTCCGGTAAATTCAATGGTACTTGCCAAACCAAGAAACTCGACCAATTTAACACAATCCTTGTAATAATCCTCTTCCTCATCGGTTGGACCAATAATATATGCTTTAAAGTTTGGAACGTCCGAGGCAACTTTTTTGCAAGCGCGGATAAAGGTTTTCACATCCTTGATCGAGACCACACGCCCGACAAAGCCTATTACCAATCCGGGTGAACTTTCTCTCTCCTCTTTTAATTTATGGAAACCTTCAAAATCAATTGCATTGGGAATTAAAGCAATTTTGTCTTCAGCGGCGCCATCTTTAATCTGATATTCCCGGTTGCCTTCAAACAAGGTAATAATTTCATTCGAATAGGCGTAACATAGCTGACTCAGGACGACAAACATTTTATTCCAAAGTTCTTTAAATCGACTCTGGGAATGATGGATGCGCATTTTATAGTCGTCTTTTTCATAAATCCAGTCGGCGCGGCTAATATCGAAGCGGCGTTCCCGGGTATAAATACCATGCTCAGTCAAGATGACTGGACGATTGTATCGCAGTTTGCCGACCACTGCAAGCAGCCCGGCGTAACCCGTTGAAACCGTATGATAAACTGATGCTGACGGCAGCTCCGAGGTCAGAATTTTAAGCAAGGGTGAATGCATGAATTTATAGGTCCAAAAATAATCGAGAAAGGACTCGTCTCCAGCACGTTCATCATACAATTTGCGTAAAATCTCCCAGGCCGGTTTAGAGTCCAATAATTTGTCGGGTGAAAAAACGCGGGTTGCCGGATTGATGAATTTTTTGAAAATCGACTCGAGATAGTCATGTTTTTCACTGGAAAAGGGGCATGTATGAAATTGCTCCAAATCTTGCCAGTTTTCTTCAGTTGGCTTGCCTTTTTCGCCGGATGGCAAATCCAAATCATGTAAAAATATTTTGCGGATGTCTTTTACATTTTCGGGCACATCATATTTGGGCTGCCATTTATCGGAGTCACTGGGTAGAATAACGGCGAGTGAGAAGGTATAATCATCTAAACCTTTAATCAATTGATGAACCCACGATGACACACCGCCGGCCACATAAGGGTAAGTTCCTTCTAATATTAAACAAATATCCGTATTTGCACTATTCATGTGTTTTAATTCACTAAATCAAATCGAAGCCATTTAACTTTTCCGAGTGCCTTTTGCCACATAGGACTGACTCATCTGCACTTAATTTTCCGCCACTATCCGCAAGTTTGATCAGGTTTCATATACTTGATTTATATCGGCTTAAAAAGGAAGAATCTTCATTTTCCAGTGTTTTTATCCAACGGGAAATAATGGTTGTAGAATTGTGGAGATAATATGTCTTGAAGACAAATTAATCATCACATCGGGATTCTTATGTTGTCTTGTGATTTCCTGATATTTATTCGTAAACCGGCTGTCCTGTCCACAAATCCATAACAGGCTTTGCTATTGCCGGCAGATTCGAAAAATCCTTTATCCGGTCACAAATTTGAGTAATTTCTGAATAGTCTTTTGAAATAAAATGCGCCTCTGCTAACCAAATGTGTGGATTTGGATTGTGGGGCTCCAGGCTTGCTGCGCTTTTCAAAACTTTGGTCGCCATTTCCAGATCACCAGAGTGAAGCAAAGTTCTGCCATACTCAAGAGTGGCCTGCGGATCTTTGGGTCGTTGAATCAAAAAAGTACGATACTGTTCGATAGCCAGTGCGTTGTAATATTTTTCCACAACTTCATCTAACACTTTTAAAAAACAATACAAATCATAGGTTCTGGCCAGTTCAAGAATGGTCTCCGAATCATTTGATTTTTGAGCAAGGTCTTCTCGCAGAGCCTCTATCTTCTTAATAATTTTACTCTCCATTTCGATGAGCGCTGTTGCAGCCAGAATCTTACTGTCCGAGGTGGCATGTTTGACTACATCTTTTAAAATCGCAACCGAAGCTCGTGTCAATATTTTGGAAAGCCTGTTGATCGCAATTTCTTCAAGCAATCGATCATTTTTAGTGAAGATATCCCGGTAGGCCTCGATATTTAATTCTTTCCGGTAAATCTGTTCAATGGTAACGGGTTGACTACCCTTAAACATTTTTTCTAATGATGGTTCTGTTTTTAAATCATCCTCCTCAGAAGGCTCGCGTTCTATACGACCGGCGGCAAGAGTGACGCCGTACATACCAAGCAAACCATACGCTGGCAGGGTTAAAGCAAATGCAAATGCGATATATGTAAAGTTCTCATTAATATTAAAATGAGTGAACTTCATCTTTTTAAAACAGAAAATTCCTAAAACAACCATCCCTAAGTGCCCAAGAAAAAACAAGATTCCATTGAGGGAGGAAGTAAAGAAAAAATACCCCAATAATGCATCCAGAAGAAAAGCTAAAACGATACCCAAGTGATAAAAAATATAAGCCATTTAAACAACCGCCCCTTCGTCATCCTCGCCGGTTTTTTGTACGTTTAGGATAAAATCGATATCATCATAAACATCTTTAACAACCAACGCGCCCTCGGACTTCAGGCGCTCCTCAGCAGAAGCAACCAATGTTTCATAAGATCCCTCTGACATCTGCAGCGTACTCATACCGATACGATATTGCAGCGTCTCTTCTTTCCCCTCAAAAGGTTTTAGCTCACAATTATCAATTTCTTGTGAGAGACGGCTCAAAATTTTCTCCGTGCCAATACTGGTTTGTCCGGGTAATGTAATGGCAAAAGTTGGCTCATTCTTGTATTTTGAAATGATGTCTATTTCGCGCAGGACACTATCAAAAACACGGTGTAAATTATTCAAGACATTTTGCTTTTCCCGATTGCTCATTTCCTTGAACTGACGAATCTCAATCAGCAGCAAGGAGAGCGGTGAATGAAACCGTTGTGCACGGGCAATTTCATACTTCAAACGTTTTTGAAAATAAGGATAATTGTAGGCGCCGGTAATTTCATCTGCAATGTTTTTGTCCTGAAGCTGTTCGAATTGCATTGACTGCTCCACAACCACCGAAATCCAGTATGCCACCATCTCAAAAATTCGGACTGAATTTACGTTGTAATCAAAAAACGGAATTTGCTCAATATTAATCACGCCGAGTAATGTCTCATCACGTCGTAAAATTGGTGCGGACATAATGACTTTGTATTTGTGAAAATCATTGAAATCCGGATTTTCAAACATATCATTAATGGTTACCAGTTTTTTGTTTTTAAAAACTTCCCCCATAATTCCCTCGTCGACATTTACAACATCGGGTGAGGCATCATCATGGGATTGCTTGCCATTTGCACGGTTTCTAATGTAAAGCTTAAGCTTATTTTGTTTGAGCAAATAAATCGAACACTGCTTAACATTGAGCTGTTCATTCAGCAGTTCCGGAATTTTTTCATACAATTCATCGGACTCAAGTTGTTCCAGGTTGGTGATGTTTTCAAATAATCGAATCATACTGGTGGACTGCAACGCAATTCTCTTTTCCAATTCCAGTTTTGAGTTGGATAATGCATTGTGCTCCAAAGCGATTACATCAAAATCGTTCATGGTGCTGTTGTGTTTTTCTTCCAGCTTCAAATGCATCTTGTGATGAATATTTCTGATTTCACCGATAATGCCACCGACCAATATGAAAAAAAAGGGCAACTTGTACGGACCATGCGGGAAAGACTCATTTGAAAAATTCACTGCACCTGAAGCCAGAAAATAATACAATCCTGCTGATGCAACGCCGGCAAACAGCCCCTGAATGGTGCCGTAACGGCTGGCGATAAGTAATACAATTATCCAGTAAGGGTGAGGCGATGTACCGAAAAAAGCATCGGGCTTTCCCGCGCCTAAAAATTCAATTAAGTAGAGAATTAAAAGTACGGCAAGGGTTTCCGGAATGAAGTAGTATTTTCTTGGCATAATCAGTTTTCCGATTTTATGAATCGATGATCGACATTTGTCGATTACCGGTATCTTCGTGGTTCATCTTTTTAATAGAAGTAATGAAAATCAAATCTAATTGTTTTGTTATCGTCTGTGCTGGCGAGTGTATTCTGTGTGCCCATTTCTACCAATGAGCGCAGGCTGAGGTTATTAAACAACATATATTCCAGATTGAGTTGGCCGTAGTAAACATTCGAATTGTTGATAAAACTCTTGCCGATCCCACCAGCAAATTGATAATAAAGCCGACGGGTTAATTGCTGATTTAAGCTTAAGCCCGCATAGTGGATGGTTTCCGCTTCAGGCAGCCCGAAGAACGCCTGATTATTGGTATCTTCATAATCATATTTCAAATTATAAAACTGGTAGTAGGTCGCCAGCGCCGGCTTTTGCAACCACTGGTAACTGGCCTGCCCGTATGACCGGCGTGCAACCCCAAAGGGTTCATCATCCATTATTTGATGTTTCTCATAAGAAAAACGACCCCAAAGCAACACATTTCCCAACAACGCAATATTGGCATCAGTTTGAAAACGGTTAACTCTGCCGGCATAAAACGCTGCAATTAACGGGTCATTCCAAACATCATTTATATCCGAAGAAAATTGGAACGAAGCGGATGAGTTGAGTCGCCACTTCAGCCATGCATTGCCTGCAAGTTTCCATTCATCATCTTGTTCTTGTGCTTTACCTGAAAAAAATGTCTGGATTTTTGAATTAAAACTGGACAAAATTCCAGCGCCGAAATTCAGCAAATCTTCACCGCTTAAACTGTTATCATCGGTCATATATTTTTCCTCTCCCATAAAAAGTTTAAACGCGAGAAAAGAAGATTTTGCTTTCGTGAGAATGACATTTGCCGCCTGCCGGATAAAATTCCCTGACTGCGTGGTGCGCTGATAATCCGCCACAATGGCCTGGCTGTTATCACGTCGCAATTGGTTTAGCCGGTCGTGCGCAGGAAAATAATCGGGGTTAATATCCAGGATACCCTGGAAAGTATTTTGGCTGGCAACCCAATCGCCTGCAGCCAGTTCGGTTTCAGCCAGATCCACTGCCAGGTTGATGTCATTGGGATAAAGAAAATGCAGCTTGCTGAATGATTCAGCAGCGATGGCATAGCCTTCCTGCTCATAATACGCTCTGCCTTGTAACCGCAGCGCACGATAATTGTGCGGCTCCCGCTCCAGCACTTCATCAATTAGTTGATGCGTTTTATCATATTCTCTTAAAGCCAACATGCCTTCGCTGTAATCCAGTTTGACTTGCAGATCGTTCGGTGCTTCAGTAGCAATTTGTTCAAAAGCTGCTATCGCTTTGTTGCGTTCGCCGAGAAAAGCATAAATATTCGCCTGCACCACGCGAGATTGCCGGTCAGCTGGCCGTTTTTTTAGCAATGTTTCCGCAGTCTGAATTTCGCGACGGGCGGCTGTTTTTTTGCCGATCAGAGCCAGCAGAACCCCGTGGTGGTAGCGGGTAAAATAATCGTCCGGATAGATTTCATGGTATTCTTTGAATGCGTTGGTCGCTTTTTCAGGCTGACTGTTCCAGGCGTAAGCCAGGCTCAATAACTGCATGCTCACACTGTCCTCCGGTGTGAATTGCACCTGTTGCTCAAAGGCCAAAATAGCATCTTCGTAAAACCCTTTTTCGAACAGAAAAGTACCGATTCGGCGATCCAGGTTTCTTTCAGCCCGATGCTCGCTTCTGGTTTTAGTGATGTAATTGTGCATTTCATCAAAATCCCCGCGCAGCCAAAGCAGATCGGCGTACTCAATTTTCAGGTTTAAATTCCGGGGATCCTTTTCCACCATATCCAGCAAGATATTGCCGGTTGCGGCATAATTATGATCTGCAAGAAATGTAGTAAGTAACTGCTGTTCATAGAATACATTGTCGCTGTGCAAATCAGCCAGCCGCTGATAAATTGGAATGCTTTCTTTGTACAATTTTTCTGAATCGTAAAACTGGGCCGCATAAAGCAAAAACTCTTCGTCTGCTGGCGAATATTTTTCAACCCCGTCTTTTAAAGTTATTAAGGCATCCTGGTTTTGATCATTTTTTTGATAAAGCCAAATCAACGCCAGTCTGCTTTCAGCGTCTTCGGGAGCTGTTCTGAGCACACTTTCATATTGATGCTGTGCCGCTTCATATTCGCCGACATAGTTCAGCAATCCGGCATAATCTCTAAGTTCAGCGTGCTCAAGTTGGTTGTCAGAATAGTAGTCGGCATAAAGTGCGAGAAGCTCATCGTACTGTTTATTTTCTTGATAATAGAGCTGCAGTTCATCAAAAATCTCTTTATCTAAATGCTTTTTACGGATGATGTCCTCGAATGTAGCGGCAGCTAAATCAGGCTCTAGAATATTTTCGTACAAGTAGGCCAGTTCTTTTTGATGATCGAGATTATCCGGGTCTTGCTTGACCATAATTTTGAGCTGATCGATGGCCTCATCAGTGTAGCCCATTTTGATATATTGCCCCATCAGGCGCTTTCGGGTTTGTAAATCGTTGCCGGCAAATTTAAGCCGGTATCTGTAAAATTTGACTGCTTTTTCGGGATCGTAATTTTCAGTTAGTGAGATAATTTTGTCGAAGTAAGTTTTGTTGTCAACATCATCCAGAACCAATTGTTCGAAATGGGCTATGGCGCGGTCGTTACTTTGGTTCCAAATATACAGCTCTGCCAGTTTAAATCTCAGTGTTTCATTGTCGGGATTCAAATTCAAGACGCGCTCATACTCAACCGCCGCAAATTCCCTTTGTCCTAATTCGATATAAATATCGCCTAACAGAACGCGTGCAGTGGTGTTGCGAGGCTCAATTGTTAAAAGTCGGGTCAGGTACGTTTTCACCCTGGGGAAATTTCCCGCGTTCAAATTCAGTTCGACAAGTTTGTTTAAAAGCTCCGTGTTTTGTGGATCGTTTGCCAGCAAACGGCCATACAACCGCATAGATTTTTCATTTTCACCCGCCCACTCGTAGGCATCAGAGAGCTTGTACTGGTACTCCAAATCTTCGGGCAATATCGTTATAATTCTTTCCAACACATCGACGGTCTTTTTCCGATTACCCATTTGCGAATAAATATCCGCGAGTTGGTTTAACAGTGCCGGATCGTTGATTAAATCCGTACCTATTTTCTCAAGCTCATTAATGGTCTTCGGAAAATCAGCGGACTGAATATATAGTTTTGCAAGCTGAATTCTAATATCTGTACGCTGTGGTTTTTCGGCGAGCAGGATTTCATAAGCCTCGATGGCTTCATCGGTTTTTCCCGATTTGCCGAGCAGATCGGCCAGACGTAAATCCGAAGGGAAAACCATAATGCTCGCAATCACGATGAGCACGACAAAGGTGATCGGCCACCACATCTTTATCTGCATTTCATTCCCCGGTCTCGGTAAAATAAATTCTATTTAAATTTCGGGTGCTGATGTACGGAATAAATCCTTTTTCCCGTGCTTTTGCAGTTACCTGGTTCGTGTCAAAATCTCCGGTTTCTCCCACATAATCCAGCGTAAAAACTTCCAGGTTGAATTGTGTTTTTGCATTTTTTAAAAAATCCAGCGTTGCATTGTGAGCATTGTCCGAATTAAAATTCAAAACCTGCTGTTCAGAGTTAAATTCGGTGAGAACCGATTCCGCCACAACTCCGTCAACCGCCCAGCCAAAATCATTCAACATTGAAAACCCACGGTTGGCGATTAGATAGACTTCCGGAAACTCCCGTCTGATTTTTTCTATCAGCTTGACCATTGCGGCCTGACTACCAGGATGTTTTTGCTTCGTATGATATTTTTCCAGATACTCCGCTGTATCGATTGTGTCGAGGAACAGCCCGTCGAAGCCCTGCTCCAGAATGGCCGGAATGATTTTTTTGAGCACCACTTTCTGACAATCTTTGTCGCGTACATCCAGCATGTAGCTGTCCCAGTTTGGATTCTTGTCCAAGACCCAGGGCTGTGCTGAAATTTGGCGCCAGTACCAGCGGTATGAACCAACCTCAGCGAGACTGACATAGCCAAACAGCAGCGTCCTTGAATTTTTCAAAGATTCCAAATCGGGATGCGCATCTGCATCGAGGACAGCTAAATCGAATTTTTTTATGTCATCCGGTTTTGCCGAATCCGAATAAACACAGACCCAGTTTTTTAAATTAAACTGCTGCAGGTCTGTGCTGCGCTCACGACTCTTTGTACAATTGAATAAAAACATGCTCATTACAAAAATTAAAAAATATCGATTCATCATTGTTAGCTTTCAGCTATCCATTAATCCCAAAACCCTTGCTTCAAATCAAATGCCACTCACCGGGTGAATATTTACTGAAATTACTCCTGTCATCGGGTACAAAAAACTGAGGGTGCCATTGATGTCGCTTTTCTGCTCAAATGCAATTTTGCTTGCACCCGTGATCAATATTCTAAAGATTTGATTTGCCGGTAAGTTGGCGATATGAAATTCACCTTTGCCAAAACCGGTACATTGAAAAAATATTTTATTTTCATCGGCCTGCCAGTTTTGCAGACGGTGCGATGCCTGCTTCAAGTAAATACTGTCGGGTTGTCTGTCACTGAGCTGAATCAAGCTTTCCGGCTCTTCTCCTAAATGCACATACAAGGCATCTTGAGTGTGATTGAATCCCAACACGTTTTGTGAATTTTCCAAGTCAACTTGCTGCTCATTCTCATCAAAACGAATGGTTTTACACTGTCCGTTATTTTCAACCCGCCATTTGGTTTCCGATTCCTGCACGATTTTAGTAGAAAAATAACCATCGACAATATCCAAATACTGACTGATGTAAATCGGCGCAACCGGCTGAATAATCGTCTCTTTAAGCACGTGCTTTAAGGCATTAAGCGATGCCCATTTGGCGCCGCTATAAAAATGATAATAGATATTGATGGGTTTGATTCTTATTGGTTTTTCCGTATTCTTGAAAGTTTCCAGCACAAACTTAAAACCGAAATAGGGCCCCTGCCACTCGTTGGTATAAATATTTTCGTTGGTGTTGGGCGCATAGATTTGGCGTTCATTACCAACCTGAACGCTGAGAGGTGCAACGCTGGTGTACGAAGGATTCTTTCGATCAAAAACCGTATCGCCGCCGTTCATGTTACGTATTTTAATTTGCTTGCAAAACCTGATGGCTCCCGGGGTCGGCTCGCAATTGCCACTCCAAAAAAATTGCCGTACAAGTTTACCTTCAGGTAAAAGATTTTTATTTATGAAATCTACCGACCCAACAACTTCAGTTTTTAAATCAAACTTATAACCATTCAATGGTAGATGTCTTTGTTTATATTTATCCGCATCTTCGTAATCATTCGCCCAGTAAAACGGATGCGAGTACGAATGGCTCGCGGCTTCAACCCAGTCTATTTCGTAGATCGAACGGGCAACATCTGTGACTTCCTGGTTGCCAAGCAACTCCCCCACAACCACCGAAACTGAAATCGGCCATTTGTATTTTTGGATAATTTCGTCGCGAATCACCTCACCGCAATATGCGTCCGGCTTTGTTTCAGACTTTGAATTGATGGCATCACCGTCTATGTGGGAGCACCAAATGCGCAGGCCGTTCAATGTGGTTACATCCGGTCGCGGCAGACCACTTAGGCCGAATGCCTCCGAAAAAAACCTAAACGGATTAATCCGCCATTTCTGTTTGAAAATTCCATCCTGCTCGTAAATCACATAACCGCTTGCAGCAAAGCCTCCAAAGGGTGTGGTCAGCACAAGATCGCTTTCAGATTGAGGAAAGCCTTTTCTTCTAAGTTTTAGGTAAACTCTGTTGCCAGGATTTAAAGAGGTGTAATGCTCGTAGTTGGAAATTTCATATTTCAGGTCGCGCTCAAATTCCACCATCTCACTATTTTTAAAAACCAACTCAATTTTAGCCGGATCTTTTGTCCAGTTGGTTTTATTTGTGATAAAGCCAAGTGTATTTGTGAATGTATTAATATCCGCGATTGGTATAAATTGTTGTGAATGCCTTTCTTTAAAAGCCCCGACATTACCCAGAATTACAAACTTACGGCCAGCGGTTACCTGCTTACTCGCCCATTTAAGATAGGCCGCAGGTCTTTCCATGGCGCTGCTATAAAACCAGGTCAGTACGCCACGGTAGCGCAACATTGTCCGGTCATCAGGCAAACCGTCGGCAATATCATGGTAATCCACAATGCAGCCGAGGTGATTTAGAACAACTTCTGCATTTTGATGAATATGATTTTTTTTTGCTGTTTGCCCACGACCGCTGTCATACAACGCCAGAATATGTCGGGGAATTTCCTGAGTTTGAGCAGGAAAAATGTTAAGGGCGAGAAGAAATACGAGACAATATTTTATAATTTTTCCATCCATAAAATCGTGATCCAAATTCCTTTTGTCATTTTATCGGCAGGCAAGTGACAATGTTTTAATATTGGTTCTCATTTGAGGTGCTGTTTGGGAAACAACAATCAGGTTAGCCGGGCAAACCAGAGTCTAAGAAATGAAAGGCAGTACAAAAATACTTGATACATTTAAAATCCGTTAGTACTTTTGCTTTCACTGCGTCGTAATTGTAGGACTAATATTTCCCACTACAGACTTAAACTTTTTAAGTTCTGCAAAATACCATAATGTTCAAAATTTTCTGTCATACCTGCGAATGCAGGTATCTCATAAACTACTAATTGTTTTCGCCATAGAGACTCCTGCATCCGCAGGAGTGACACCTTTTTTTCCATATTTTGCAGAACCCTATTAAATTTTGGTTTAGGGGGAAATAAATAGAGGTAAAAACGGGGGTCGCCAAAAATTAATGAGAAACGGATTGTTTGGGTTTGCGGTCCAACTCTTTCCGAATGGCTGTGCCGAGAGCGAGCAACGTTACAGGTTTTGCAAGATATGCGCCCGCCCCTAAATCCAGGGCATCGCGTATTTGCTGCGTCATCGAATATCCGGTAATAATAATCGCCTTTTGTCCAGGATAAAATTCAAGTATTTCGCGATAGGTTTCCGCGCCATCCAGGCCGGCCATTAGCATATCCATAAGCACGAGGTCTTGCGGCCTGTCTTTGATAAACTCAATAGCTTCTTGTCCGCTATCCACACAACTCGCTTTATAGCCCAATCGACTCAGCAATTCAGCAGATACATTTCGTTGCAGCGGGTCATCATCAACTATCAGAATTTTCTCATGGCCGCCCCTTAAATGTGGAATAATATTTTCTACATTGAGTTTTTGGGATATCGGGAAAAAAATGGAAAATTTGGTGCCGCTCCCAACCTTGCTCTCAACAGAAATGTAACCTTTATGATCATCTAAAATACTGTGGACGATACTTAAGCCCAAGCCGGTACCGCGTTGCTGATCCATTCTTTTCGTAGTAAAAAATGGGTCAAATATATTTTCAAGAATATTGGCAGGAATGCCTGAACCCGTATCGGAAACCTCGACTTTAACATACTCCCCTTTTTCGACTCTCTGATTACGTGAGATCGGCTTGTCCAGAAAAACATTTTTCGTTTTAACAGTAATCATTCCGCCGTCAGAGATCGCTTCCTTACTATTTTTTATTAAATTCATCAATACGCGCATAACCTGAGCGGAGCCGCCTTCAATTAAAAAGAGGTTCTGTGCCAATTCCTGCTTCAACGTAAAACTATCCTGGGACAGCTGTAAAATAACCTTATGAAGGATATCGTTCAAATTGATGAGTTCTTTTTTATAATGCCCACGCCGACCCAAAGTGAGCAACTGCTGATTAATTTCAGCGATTTTATTTGCGCTGAATTCCATTTCATCCAGCATACCATGTGCCGAATGTTTTGGCGGTAACTCACTTCGAATTATGGGGGGATACGCAGCAAGGGGCCCCAGCAAATTATTGAAGTCGTGTGCAATTTGGCCGGCAACCTGCCCCGCAGCTTCCAGTCTTTGAGCCCTTGCAAGTTCCAACTCCATTTTCTTACGATTTGTTACATCGCGAACAAAACACAGTACTATTTTTTGAGAAGACTGCTCGACCAGCCGTGCGTTAATTTCGACCACAATTGTCGATCCATTTTTGCGAACAAATTTTTGTTCGTAGATCAAGTTCTCTTTGACGATCATATCTTTAATTGCAGCCTCCATAGTACGTTTATCCGCAAGGGGATACAATTCGAAAAAGTAAAGATGGCTATACTCACTGCTATCGTAACCCAGCAGTTCTCCGGCCTTTTCATTTGTGTCAAGAATTTGATGTGTTTGAGGATCTATAATAAAAATGGCATCATTAGTAAAAGTAAACAGGTTGTGGTATTTCACCTCGCGATCATGTAAAGAAGTAGCCAGACTCCTGTCTTTGCTCATATCCTTAATAACGGAAAGCCGTAAACGGCGACCCCGGTATAAGAGTGTTTTTCCACAAGCTTCAACCGGAAAATATTGTCCGTTACTCTTTACACACATCACTTCATATTTATCCTCTTTCTCATTATTAATTTTTTCCTTAACGAAACCCTTGCTTTCTTTGGTAATAAAATTGAGTATTGGCTTGCCCAATATCTGTTTTTTTTCATAGGCAAACATTTCAACAAACTTTTGATTAACGTAACGAATAAAGCCTTTTTCTGTTACCGCAATACCTTCTAAAACAGAAGCTGATAACTTTTCAAAAATGGGATCAATGCGATCTGTATTTACAGACTCCTTGGGGCTTGTAAGTGCGCGTTCCCAAATTGTAATGCATTCACGAAAAATTTTTACTGGCAGGGATGATGGTTCGACCTTATTATTGCAAATAAAAACGATAAAACCGATGACTTTTTTCTCGCCGATCGGGAAAAAAATAAGAGGTGAATTGTCCGGAATATTCCAATGCTTCTTAAACTTGCCAATGTTAAAAGACAGATGTTCTCTCGCCGCAATGAAAAAATTGCTTTGTTTTAAAGTTTTTATAAGAGCGGAAACTTCTATTCTTTGATCAAGGTTTTCCAAGTTTGGATTTGGGGGGAAGCTTGCTTTGCATTCAATTCCAATAAAGTTTTGCGAAAATAGAAAAATATTGCTGCTGCTAAAATTGAAAACTTCACAAAGACTTTGAAGCGTTTGTTCTACAAATATATCAGACTGGTTTAAATTATGGCAGAAAAAACCTTGATAGACTTTCAAGAGAAAATCCCGGTGACTGTATAGAGCTTCTGGTGGTACGCTCTGTAAGTCACGTAAAGGAGACGCCCCGGAGATAATATTTTTACCCCTCATACCTTCACCTCACACAATCTTTTTAATGTTCCCTGAACATCATTCAAAAGCACTTCAAAAGAAAATTTTGAAATCAGTTGAATAAAAGATTAATTTAACAAATATTATAAAAGTTGAGCCGTGTTTAGCTAACAAAAAATATCGACAAAACCAAGAATTGTTTAAAAAATGTAAGTTATGAAACCTTGACACCACTATATATAGTAATGAATAAACTAAATATGACGAAAGTAGAAAAATTTGAGAAATGAAACCCGGAGCCGCAACTCATTTCCGGTTTTCGGCTGCACTAATATAATCAACAAAATCACAAAAAGCAATAAATTGCGACACTTGTGGTTCTAGTCGCCATTATTTAATAATTTCAATCCTGATGAAAAAGAAAATTATTATCAAAGTTTCAATATTGTTTATTTTTTGCTTTTGGGTGGCGAGATGGATTTGTTCACTCCCTGAAGTAGCAATTGAAAACGATCCCAAAGTCTCGATGACCTTAAACACCGGAGAAGCATTGTTTTGGGGAAAAGGCACCTGCCACGTTTGCCACCGAATCGGTGAACGGGGGTATGCACTGCGCGGCCCGAATCTTGGTGACAGCAAGGAAGGTGCAGTTGTTGCCGAACGTGCAAAACACCGGGCAGATAGTTTAAACCTAAACAGTGCAGCGGATTACATTTTACAGTCTATCGCCCAACCCGGCGTATTCCTGGTTCCCGGTTACAACAATGAAATGCCAAAAGTATACCAACCCCCGGTCTCACTCTACCCCTCGGAAATAAAGGCGATTGTATTTTACTTACTAAGTCTTGCTGGCGATAGCACGACGTCAGCATTCGAGCTTCCCGCTGCAATCGTAAAATACTACGATGCATCTCAAGAGTCGACTTTTAAAATTACGGGCGATCCGGCATCAGGTCATCAATTATATTTTGCGCTCAATGGTGCGGCTGCTTGCGTTTCCTGTCACACCGCAGTGGATTCGTCAGGTTTAGAAATGGGTAAGTCCGTTGGGCCGGATTTATCTGCCATCGGCCTGATTCGGTCTCCGGAACACATTTACCGCAAAATCATCAAACCGGATTCCAACATTGTGAGCGGTTACGAGGATTTACTTATCAAAACAAAAAACGGAAGATTTTTTACCGGGATACTAAAAAGTGAGGATGACCTGAGTGTGATACTTTTAGACAGAGTTGGCACGGAAACAATCATTCAAAAAAAAGAAATTGCCAGGAGACTGCCACAAAAGATTTCCAATATGCCGATGAATTACGCCGAACTGCTAACTGAAAAACAGATTCAGAATCTGGTGGCTTTTTTGACATTACAGAAACGCTCTCGGGAAGATTAATTTACCCAAAGAATAGCTTGATGGCAAAGATCGTAACTGCCGCGATAACAATCCAGCGGATAAAATTGTGCCCTTTTTCAACTACCATTTTGGTTGCAATAATTGCCCCGGTTGAATTGCCAATAGCCAGCACAAATCCGTAAAGGAAGTTTACTTGTCCATTCATTATAAAAATCATTAATGCAAAAGGAGTGAAGGCCAGGACAACCAGCACTTTCAATGCATTGGTTTTTACCAGATCATAGCCGGTTGCGGTTAACGCAGTAATGAGTAAAAACCCAACCCCGGCCTGGATAAATCCACCGTAAATTCCAATCACAAAAAAGGAAATAA
>JAJDAE010000085.1 GCA_029262035.1 Candidatus Zhuqueibacterota bacterium | reverse complement strand
CAAAAATCAAACAAACTAAAAGGATATAATTATGACAATGGAAAACACAATTCGCGCATTTGCCGGCAGCTTTATATTAATCAGCCTGGCTCTAGGTCACTTTGTAAACCCATACTGGTTTTTATTTACAGTATTTGTCGGGGTTAATTTACTGCAATCGGCTTTCACGCATTTCTGTCCTTTGGAGACAATTTTGAAGCAGTTTAAAAAGTAAGCATTGATACCCGAGAAGATGAAACGGAAGACACTATATTTTATGTAAATCGCAAGTTGAACTTTTGATTTACATAACCTGAATACTTCATTGCCACCAAGACACAAAGACAGTAAGGGGACACAAAGATTTAAAAATAAAAGTGTTATGAAAAATTTTGCCCCATAGCAATTGAATTTCACTTTTCAAAACACCTTCTTCCATAACTTTGAAATCTTTGTGATTTAGAGTCTTCGTGGCAAAATTCATGAATAATGCAAGATAAAAACAATGAGGGTTTAAATTCTAAATAAAAGGACAAATCAATTTCAACCCTCAAGTACAAACCTGGTGTTCTCATTAAATCCATTGATTTTTGTTTACTTTACAGCCCTCATATTATATATTGCGATGTCACATTTTAACATACTGGAGACCCTCACAAATGAGCTATTTTTTTAATAAAAAAATCAACACATCATTCGATGAAGCCATTACCAGAGTAACAGAGGCGCTGCAAAAGGAAGGCTTCGGAATTCTAACCGAAATTGATGTACAAGAGACGCTTAAAAAGAAACTGGATGTTGACTTTCAAAAGTATAGAATCCTGGGCGCCTGCAACCCGCCTTTTGCGTATGAGGCGCTCAAGGCAGAAAACAAAATTGGCGTCATGCTGCCCTGCAATGTGATTGTTCAGGAAATTTCAGAAAATGAAATTGAAGTTTCAGCGGTGGATCCTATGGCGTCTATGCAAGCTGTGGAGAATCCCTCGCTGGCAAAAATAGCCGAAGAAGTTCAACGAAAATTAAGTGCAATTATCGCTGGGCTTTAAGCAATGATGGATGGATTCCAGTAGAGCGTGAAGAGAAGAGAGAAGAGCGTGGAGCGTATCCCGTATTTCGCTCAATGCTTTTCGCTTAAGGACTTACTTTTATTTCAATTTACCACTAAAATTTAATTTGCATCCTTTTTAAAACTCATGCATCTTACTACCAATTTTTGGTGCAATAAAATTTACAGGAGCAACTGCATGATCCCGAAGAAAATTATTCTATTTATACTGCTGAGCTTTACCGCTACCACAGCTTTTTCTCAGGAAGGAAATATAAAGCCGCTGTCTCTGGATGAAGCGTTGAGCATTGCAAAAGAAAACGCCTATCAACTCAGAGCCGCCCGCAGCAAAGTGGCGCAGATGAAAGGCAAAAACCTGGAAGCATGGAGCGGATTTTTGCCGCATGTTTCAATTTCCGAAAACTATATGAGTTCCAACAATCCGGTGAACGTCTTTATGATGAAGCTGAAACAGGGTGTTTTTACCGAGCAGGATTTTGCTATCTCCGCACTCAATGATCCGGATGATATTGAAAATTTCACCACATCATTTCAGATTCAGCAGCCCATTCTGAATTTTGATGCACTGTTTGGCAAAGCCGCCGCTTCTGCCGGAATTAAGGCCAGTAAGGCCGGTGCGAAGCGCACAGAGCAGGCTATATTCCTGCAAGTACACAAAACATATTATGGACTCATTCTCGCAAATGAAAATGTAAAAGCAATTAACGAAGCCATCGGGTCAGCTGAGGCGCACCGAAATAACGCCAGGAACGCTCATGAGCAAGGTCTGATTAATCAAGCAGATTACCTCGGTGCAGAAGTCAGGCTCGCTGAATTGACCGAACAAGGCATCACAACGGAGCATCAGGCTGCCAATGCCAGCGATATGCTTAAACTGGTGATTGGTCTGGAAACGTCTGAGCGCATTCTGCCAACTGAGTCTCTAAAAAAAGAACAGCCGGGTATTTCGAAAATAAATTCTGACCAATCGGTTGAAAACCGCCAGGACTTGCTCGCGCTGAAATTTCAACAAAAAGCCACATCGCATGCATTGGCCATGCAGCGCAGTAGTTTTCTACCACGCTTAAATGGCTTCGGCAGCATTGAATGGAATGCCACTGAGGCCTTCAAAAAAGACGCTTCAAGTTGGGCCGTTGGCTTGCAGCTGCAATGGAGTATTTTCCAGGGATTTGGCAATTGGGGTCGCAGCAAACAAGCCGCAGCGGAAAACCGTCAAACCGAAATCAAATATGAAGAAGCAGAGGCCACTGCGAAATGGGAAATTAAAAAAGCACAAAGAGCGCTGCAATCTGCAAACAAAAGAATACAGGTCGCCGAAACGGCAGTAACTCAGGCACAGGAAAGCCTGCATATCATTGAAACCCGTTTTGAGCAAGGACTGGAAAAAACCTCTGATCTTCTTGATAAAGAAGTGATGCTGACCAATGCAAAATTACGCCTGCTAAAAGCACGTTATGATTTAATCATCTCCAAAAGTGAATTGCAATTTGCTTTGGGAAATGAGCCCTTCGACGCCATTCAGAGAGAAGAGTGAGTATGTCTATAGCCAATAAAAAAATAATTTTCATGCCCGAATATTGTAATCGGGCATCCGGAAAAAAACAACCGGTATATGGATTCCCGCTAAAGCTTGTCCTCGTATGTTTTAAACGGGGAACATGCGGGAATAACTAAACACACGCATGGGTTCGTAGTACGGCCTTCAGGCTGCCTTGGCGGAACTCAAAAAGAAGAACAATCAAAGGAGCAAAACTAAATGACGAGAGCAATAAAAATTCCGATAATATTAATTCTCACCGCAATGTTTTTTTATGGTTGTAGCAGTGACAATGCACAGCAGAGTAAACCGACCGGCAAAGTCGGTGTTAAAACCATCACAGCTGCAATCCAACCACTGGAAACCCAGGCTGCTTTTTCCGGTTCGGTGGAGCCAATAGCAAGCGTGCGGCTTTCAACCAAAATTATGGGATGGGTCGAAAAAGTCCATTTTGAAGAAGGCGAGCAGTTTAACCGGGGCGACAGACTCATCAAACTTCGTAGCGAGGATTTGGATGCAAAACAAGCCCAGGCTGAAGCTGCCATTTCCGCAGCAACCGTTCATTATGACAATATGAAAAACAATCTGAAAAGAATTGAATCCTTATTCGGACAAGGCGCTGCAACCAAAAAAGAGCTTGAAGATATGCAGGCGGCATATGCCAGTGCATCTGCAAAAAAAATACAAGCTGAAAAAATGAAAGTTGAAGTAGATGAAATCCTCAAATATTCAAATATCATCGCGCCCTTCGCAGGTGTTGTCAGCAGGAAAATGCTGCAACAAGGCGACATGGCAAATCCGGGGCAGCCTATACTGGAAATCGAAAATTCGGACCAGGTGAAAATAGTCGCAAAAGTTCCGGAAAGCCAGGTCTCTAAACTTAAGACAGGCATGCCGGTTTGGGTAAAAATACAAGCCGCAGACACAGGTACCAACGGCAAGAGCGCCGAAGCCCAAATCGAAAAAATTGTACCCTCGGCAGATCCCATGAGCCGGCAATTTGATATTCACGTTGTGCTTGATAACGCCGACGGGAAAATTTTTAGTGGGATGTTCGCCCGCGTTTTAATCGCAGAATCACAGGAGACCGGGCTATTTATTCCTGCACGCGCTGTTTTCAAACGTGGCCAGCTTGAAGGCGTTTTCGGCATCTCACAGGCGGGCAAAGCGCAGTTGCGCTGGATTACCACAGGCTCGCATCAAAACAAAATGGTCAACGTACTTTCCGGGCTCAGTTCCGGTGATGAAGTTGTGGTTGAATCCGAATCAAAACTGACCGACGGTCAGGCAGTGGAGGTAAAATAATGAAGGTTGGCATAGCAGGCCGCGTGGCCAGTGCATTTATCGACTCCAAGCTGACTCCGTTAATTATGATTGCAGCATTGCTGATCGGCACATTTGCGACCATGCTCACACCACGTGAGGAGGAACCGCAAATCGTGGTTCCACTGGTTGATTTATTTGTGCCGTATCCCGGCGCCAGCGCCAGCGAGGTGGAAGAACGCATTGCCAAACCCCTTGAAAAAGTTATCAATGAAATTCAGAGCGTCGAATATATTTATTCCACCTCCATGCCCGACTTTGCGCTGATTACTGTCCGCTACCTTGTAGGCGAAAACACTGAAGAAAGTCTGGTTAAACTCTGGTCTGTCCTGATGAAAAATATGGATAAGATGCCCGGCCAGAATATTTTCCCGCTTATCAAAAATAAGGCAATCGATGATGTCCCCATTTTAACCCTGACGCTTTGGAGTGAAAATTACGATGGCTACATGCTGCGGCGCATTTCGGCTCAGCTTGCCGAAGAATTAAAAAAAGTGGATGATGTTGCAGACCTTGAAATGACCGGCGGTTTAAAACGCAAGGTTCGCGTTATTCTTGACCAGGCACGGATGAAAGCCTACAATGTCGATCCGTTGCAAATTTCCCGGCAAATTCAAGGCGCAAACCAGAACCTGACGGTTGGTAATTTTCAGAATTTAAATCAGGACTTTCTGGTTGAAACGGGGGAATTTCTTCAGAAAAAGGAAGATGTTGAAAATCTCGTGGTTGGCGTCTTCGGCAATAATCCGGTTTATTTAAGAGATGTCGCCGAAATCGTTGACGGTCCTGAAGAAGTAAAAGACTATGTCTTTTTCGGCATGGGCGCTGCCGGCCTTAAAAAAACTAACTCGTCAAACGGACTGACACATGCAGAATTCCCGGCGGTGACTATCTCTGTTGCAAAGCGCAAAGGCGCAGACGCTATGAACGTGGCTGAACAGGTACTCGCAAAAATTGAAGCGCTCAAAGGCGTCCTCATTCCCGGTGATATCCATATTTCCGAGACCCGAAATTACGGCAAAACCGCTTCAGAAAAAGTGACCACTCTGCTGGAGCATCTGTTCGGAGCAGTGGTTGCGGTAACCATTGTTGTCGGTATATTTCTCGGCTGGCGTGGCGGGCTGGTAGTATTTGCATCAGTGCCAATTACTTTCGCACTCACACTTTTCATCTACTATCTTTTTGGTTACACGCTAAACCGGGTCACACTGTTTGCGCTGATTTTTGTCACCGGTATTGTGGTGGATGATTCCATCATTATCGCAGAAAATATACACCGGCACTTTTCCATGCGCAAGCTGCCGCCACTGCAAACTGCCATTGCCGCCATCAACGAGGTGGGCAACCCAACCATTCTCGCGACGTTTACAGTAATCGCTGCCGTGCTGCCCATGGCCTTTGTCTCGGGTTTGATGGGGCCGTATATGAGTCCAATGCCAATCGGCGCTTCTATGGCAATGTTATTTTCCTTGCTAGTAGCGCTTATGGTAACCCCGTGGTTATCTTACCGCTTGCTCAAAAGTGATGGTCATTTCGAAGATGATGAAAACGACCTGGAAAACTCCAAGATTTACAAAGTCTATCAAAAAACATTTTCACCGCTTTTAAATAATGACAAAAAAGCATACATGGCTGTTGGAATAGGAGCACTACTGCTACTAATTGCAGTTCTGTTCCTGCCGTTAAAACTGGTTGAAGTAAAAATGCTGCCCTTCGACAACAAAAGTGAATTTCAGGTGATTATCGATATGCCCGAAGGCACCACTCTTGAACAAACGGCATTGGTCACGAAAGAAATCGCCAACTATCTGCGCACGGAACCGGAGGTTGAAAACTACCAGTATTACGTTGGCACCAACTCCCCCATTAACTTCAACGGGCTTGTCAGGCATTACTACCTGCGGCGCAGCAACAACATGGCAGATATTCAGGTAAACCTGGTAGATAAAAGCGAACGCTCTGAACAAAGCCACCCCATATCAAAAAGGGTGAGGCCCAAAGTTCAGGAAATCGCCAGCCGGTATAATGCCCGAGTTAAAATTGCAGAAGTACCGCCCGGCCCACCGGTGCTTTCAACAATTGTGGCGGAAGTTTATGGCCCGAATTATGAGCAGCAAATCGAATTCGCAGAAAAGGTGAGGGATGTTTTTGATAATACCGAAGGCGTGGTTGATGTTGACTGGCTGGTTGAGGATGACCAGGAAAAGTACACGCTGATGGTCGATAAAGAAAAAGCCGCGCTCACCGGCGTTAATTCTCAGCAAATTGCACACACCATGCGCATGGCTTTAAATGGATCGGATGTTGGGTTACTGCACGACAAAACTGAACTTGAGCCGGTTGGTATTGAGTTGCGCCTGGGCCGGGAAAATCGTTCATCTATTTCCAGTCTCGGCAATGTGGCGGTGCGTTCACAAACCGGACAAATGATTCCGGTTTCCGATCTGGTTTCGGTTGAGAAAAGGATCGAGGATAAAAGTATCTTCCGCAAAAACATGAAACGTGTGGTTTATGTAACAGCAGATGTTGCGGGAGAAATCGAGAGCCCAATTTATGCACTGCTCGACATGGATGAAAAAGTAGAAGCACTCGATACACCCAATGGTGTGCAGGTCTCACCCATTTACGCCGGCGAACCATTCATGCAGGAAGAAATTTCTCTCAAATGGGACGGTGAATGGCAAATTACCTATGAAGTTTTTCGTGACCTTGGCGCGGCCTTCGGCGTAGTGCTCATCATTATTTATCTGCTGATTGTGGCCTGGTTTCAGTCGTTTAAAGTACCGCTGGTGATGATGGTTGCCATTCCGCTGAGTATGGTGGGCATCATTCCCGGACATTTTTTACACGGTGCTTTTTTTACTGCGACTTCCATGATCGGCATGATCGCACTGGCGGGCATTATGGTGAGAAACTCAGTTTTAATTATCGATTTCATTGAACTGCGGCTTGAGGACGGCATCCCCTTAAAAAGTGCGGTGCTCGAAGCCGGCGCAGTGCGCACACGCCCCATTTTGCTAACTGCGGGCACAGTGGTTATCGGCGCCATCGTTATCTTGTTCGACCCGATTTTTCAGGGTCTGGCCATTGCACTGATGTGGGGCGCGATTGCCTCAACCGTACTTACGCTTGGGTTGGTGCCGCTGATTTATTATTTGGTTGAAAGAGGAAATCATCCTGAAGCAGAAGCAGAGAAAGCTTGAAATACAGAGACGTCATTCAGGAGGAATCTTTTTAGAAAACAACTTATCAACAAGATGCCTCCTGCGTGACAGTATAAATGAGATATAAGTTAAAATAACAAAGAACCACCCCTAAATCCCCTCCTCAGTAAGGAGGGGACCAAGGGGAGGTCAAAATCCGGAGAACAAAATGAAACAAATCACAATTTACTGCGGCGAAGAGTTGAACGAACCGGTGACACAGGTTCTACACAAGCATAAAGTAGGCAGCATAGTGCATATGCCGGAGTTGTACGGCACGACTCTAAAAGAGCACGGCAGTTTCCAAAAGGATTTAGCCTGGCAGGCCTGCGCCTATATTTTATTTCTTGAAGACGGAATGGTTAACAATCTGATGGCCGACCTAAAAGAACTGACCGACCATTGCGAGGTACAGCCATGCTTGCGAGTTACAGCTATTGAGATTGAGCAGTTGATTTAATTCCCCATCCTTAAACCTTTCTCTTGATTGTAGTGGGAAATTAATCCGAAGATTTTTTCACCTTCAGAGTGATAAGTGTAATCTCCTCGTCCTGCTTTCTATCACCCCGCCAACTATCTCCTAAAGCAAGTAGATCGTGAAGATTTCTTTTAAGAAAAGAGCGGCTAAAACCACCTTGCAGCCAATCTTTTCACTTGATTGCAAATAAAAAGATTGTGATCTTTAAACCTGCATTATTCATAAAATTTAAATGATGTGCCTGGCACTTAGTAGATTTTCATAAAGTTAGCAAATAAGCAAATATTTAATAGCTTTTACAATTTTGAGTAAGTGCCAGGCACATTTTTGCCAGGTTGTGAATAATAGAAGTTAAAATACAAAAGGCGGGATGAATGACAAACAATGATTTAGAAATAACCCCATCAGTTACGGTTCATGAACTACTCGCAGCATATCCGGAGCTTGAAGATGTCCTGATAGGAATCGCGCCGCCCTTTAGAAAACTGAAGAACCCTGTTCTTAGAAAAACGGTGGCTAAAGTCGCAACAATAAAACACATTTCATCAGTTGGAGGAGTGCCACTTACCGTTCTGATTGAAAAACTTCGAGATGCTGTCGGACAACCCCGGAGCAAAGAGCAATATCTTGATGAAGAATATTTCGGTGAGCAACCTGGGTGGTTTTCTCCTGACAAAGTAGTTCTATCAGT
>JAJDAE010000084.1 GCA_029262035.1 Candidatus Zhuqueibacterota bacterium | reverse complement strand
AAGTTATTTCTGCGGAGAGCTCGCCTTGGTATTAATAGGGTTTGATATTTTTAATCCGGCAGAGTGACTCTGCTGGATTGACCATTGATCGACAGATTCTGCCTACTGCACTTTTTGTCCCGGCATATCCCGCCCGCCCTGATGCAAGATAAGACCCGTCACTGCTCCAGCCTCATCACGCTGGAACGAAATCTGGGCATCAACAACTTTGTAGAAAAATTTTGTCTCTGATTCGGCATAGACAGGTGCCTTTCCCTGGTTGGTAGCTTGGATAAACAATGCCCCGTCTTCCAGCGTAACGGTGATGGAGAACTGAGGGCTTAAAGCATATTCACCGACATAATCTTCAAGAACTTTAGTTGCCACAACTATTTCAGTGCGTTTGACTGGCGCCTTTGGGAGCGCCAACGGAATGTCTTTCCGCACCTTTTTGCCAGGCTGGTTCTGGCCATTCTGATGCAGGATTAGACCCGTCACTGCTCCGACCTCATCCCGCTGGAATGAAATCTGGGCATCCACTACTTTTAGAAAGAACTTGGATGATGACTCAGCAAACACAGGAAACTTAGATTGACCTGTAGCTTGGATAAACAACGCTCCAGCTTCCAGCGTGACTACTATGGAGAATTGAGGACTCAACTCGTATTGGCCGACATAATTCTTCAAAACTGTAGCTTCGATAACTATTTCAGTGCGTTTGATTGGTGTCTTTGGGGGTGTCAGCGGAATGTCCTTGTTGATGAGGTGCAAGCCAATGTCGTCAGCACCGTGGGCTGAGTTTGTGAGGACGACAACACCGACTTCTCGAGCGGGATCGAACCCGATAAACGTGCGAAACCCTGCGGTTCCCCCATTGTGCCAAACGATTGTCGAGTTCCCCACCGAACGGATATGCCAGTTGAGGCCGATTGACATCTGCCCGGAAATCTGCTCGCGCGGCAAGTGCGTCGTCCGCATGGCCCGTTCTAGTTCTGTCTTAGGTTCCCCAGTGTTCGCGGCGAGGAACCGCAGCATATCATGGACGGTAGAGCGCAATGCACCGGCACCTGCAAGGGTAGGCAGGTCCCACAGTGGTACGACATTACCCTGAAGATCATGGCCTTTGGCCATCCACTCGCTCATCTCCGAGTCAAGCTCGATCCCTGACATGTCGATCCCGAGCGGCTCGAGAATGAGCCTGCGTATCGCTTCTTCATAGCTCGTTCCCGCCGCCCGAGACAACGCGTGCCCGAGCAACCCAACGGCAAGGTTAGAGTACTCGTACTGCGAGCCGATGTCCCTGGTAAGTTCGTGCTCCGACAAGAACTCATAGAGCTGTTGCACCGAATAATCGGCGTACGGATTCGAGCGGTCCGCCGGTGCCATGTTGCTCGGTAGCCGCGGAAGCCCCGAATGATGCGTAGCCAGATCGATTAGCGTGACATCCCTGCCAGCACGGGACGGAACTCGAACGCTATCCGGCAGAGAAGAAGACACCGGGTCAGAGAGATTCACCCTACCCCGCTGAACCATATCTGCCAAAAAGGTCGCCGTGAAGACTTTTGAGATTGACCCGATCTCAAAGATGGATCGCTCACCCAGGGTTTTGGCCCCTTGGCCCGCCTCACCGGCGCTCACGACTAAAGTTGAACCGTCAGCTTCCATCACGCCGAGGACTATCCCAACGGCGCCTTTGTCATCAATCCGTTTCTGGACTAGTGAAGCTAGCTCCTTAGCTGGTGGAAAATGCTGTGCTGTGGCCGTCCATGGTAGTAGCAATGCGAACACAGGTAGCAAAATAGAAGCAATAATAGTTGTTCTTTGCATTTTTATCTCTCCTAAAGTTTGTTAAACTGAACTCTTCTAGTTAGCGTGTTGATTTGCGTTTACGAAAAGGGTTTTTATTTTTTTGAGTGATTACCCTCATTTGACAATACGCTTTGTTGCATTTTCCACAATACTTTTTGGATATCCAGCATACTCCAGAAGGGCAATGGCATTTCTGGTTTTAGAGGAACCTGAATGGAGTTTGTAATCAAAAGAGAGCCCTTCCTTAGAAACAGTCTCTCGAAAGTGAAAGTTACGATGGTTGCTGTTCAGCAACTCGGTCAACTGCAAGTCGTGAGTTGCAACGAGTGTGTAATCCTTGCCATTGACTAAATGTTGTAGAACTTCAGCAGAAGCAGCCAGGCGTTCAACAGAATTTGTGCCCCTGAATATTTCGTCCATAATGAACAGGTGAATGGTGTCCGACTTTGATGCTTGAATCAGTCTTAATATCGATTCAACTTCTGCCATGTAATAGCTTTTTCCTGAGATGAGATTGTCTGATCTACCGATCGATGAAATAACTTTGATAAAGGGCGTTTGATATTTTTCGGCCATGCTCATATTGATCGTCTGTGCAAGAATCGCATTGACGCCTAAGGTTTTCAGAAAAGTCGTTTTGCCTGCCATATTTGAACCGGTTATTAAAATATTTTTTATTTCAAACGGAAACGAATTCAACACCGGCTTTTCGAGCAATGGATTGTAAATACCTTCAACAGAATAAGTGTCTTGTTCAAAGGTGGGTTGACAGAAATTTTTATATTGTAACCTGAATGATGCAATCGAGATAAGTGAATCCAAATAACCAACCGTTTCAAAGGTTTGCCGCAGTTCTGGTAAATGCTTTTTGATCATATTCAAAGCAGAGTAAAAGCCAGATATGTCCAACAAGAAATAAATTTTTATATATTCCACAAAACCAGTAGGATCTTTCATCGATAAGGTAAATAGTTTCTTTGATATGGATAAAGTATTTTTCAGATTTTTTTTCAGGGTGTTCTGTACAACTCTTAATTCTGGAAAGGGGAGCGCTCGGATTTTGTCTGCCACCTTGAGCAAAACCCCGAGGTATTCAGACCAGGCAAGGAATAGATCCAACCTTCTTTTGATCGAGTAGTGAATAGCCAAATTTATTGTGAAAACTGTAACTACCGCAAGGATGGGAAGTAGCTGGAATATGGTGAGAAGAAGTACAGCTAGTGCAATAAACGACAAAAAAGGAAAAACTCCGGCATAACCTGAATTTTCGGGCAATGGCTTCCAAAGTGAGTACGGCAGATTTTTAGCATTTGGTTCTGCCAGGCTCTGAAGTTCGAGTTGTACGACTTCCCTTAATTCTTGATTGCTCAAAAAAGCATTGATGAGTTCCTCGCGATTATCCAGTGTTCGTTTTTCAAAAACCGGATGTTTTAAAAGGTAGAAAAGATACTGAGCCCCGGTTGGCGATGTCGTCCGATTAATCAGCTCAAAGAGTTCATCCATATCCAGATCATGCCAGGTATTTTCATCAAGTCGGTAGCTATTGTCAATTGAATTTTCTTTGTTGAGCTCAAAGTATAGTTCAGCGGTCTCGATATCAACTGTAGCTGCGGGAATAGTTCCCCAGCTATCTCGAAGTTTCTGCCGTTTTGACCGTCCAAATCGTTTTTTAAGATAGATGAAAAACGAGTGTAGAAAAGTAAAGTTCGTCATATAGCGTACCCATTACTATAAAAGAATAGAGTTAAAAGTCACAACTAACGTAAAGCAGTTATGCCAATTATAACACTTTTGGATAAGGTTTATTCAGCCCACCTTGAGCAATCGCAGTTGTATGACAATTTTTATACTATCCCAACGATTTTAGGACAACCTCCTAAACGAAATTTTGAGAGTATTCTTGCAATTTTGCTTTAATCCTCGGATTAAGAGCGGTGATAATATAAAATCCCTGTATCACCAAGCTCATGACTATAAAGAAACTCGCATCAGCGAAAAGAAAAATACTGAAAAAGTCTGCGAGTATCAGAGCAACACCAAGAAATACACTAAAGTAAAGTAGAACAATTGTAGCTATTACTTCGATGTTTCGACCGATAGATCCAAAAAATAGTTCGGAATCAACATGTTTCCTGCGCAATGCCTGAAGTAAGACGAAACCTCCAAGGATTACGATTCCGCTAAGTCCAGTCAGACGTCTGATAGCCAGCTCACTGACAATAGTTTCGCTTAACAATGCCCATGCATAAATTGCAAAAACCGCTGCTAAAAGTCCGTAAACTAAATACACCGTCCACATGGGGATGTAGCTTGAGAGTCTCCTGTCAATCAAGGAAGCTTTTCTTACTTTTGGTACGGGTAATTTTTTTTTCATAGCTAAATGGAATACCCCCTGGTACAATAGAATACCAATGACCGATACTACAACGGGAAATGCAAGTAATTGTAGATGTAATCTGGGTGCTGGATTTATGAAACCATAATAAATAATGGCAACTAACGTAGCTGTTGAAAGGACATAGGAAAATCCTAGAAATATTCTGTTGTATATTTTATGAGTTTTAAAATCCGGGTGGGAGGTTACCCATTCAGGATTTTTTCGAAGATAATTGTAACTCGTTAATTTACAAGTTAAGCCAGCAGCATAAATAAAAAGAATTGGAATTTGAGTAAGCGCTAAAAAAACAATTAAAAAACTTGTCATTTCTTCACTCCTTCAATTGAATTATTTGTTTTTTAAGTAGGTCACGAATATTCACTTTATGAATTCCCTTTGCTAGTAATGAGGAGACTAACTCATCAAGCTGGAACTGCGCATGCTGACTCTGATTTTGGGCGATATATTCTATAGCCTTCTGGTGAATAAAGGCTCCCCTACGGCCAGCGGTTATAATCACATGCTGACTTTCGAGCTGTTTATAAGCCTTAGCTACGGTGTTATGGTTTAATTCCAGATCACCCGCCAATTGTCGAATGGCTGGCATACTGCTACCTGCAGTCAAAACGCCATTAAGAACATGTTGTTCTACTTGATACACAATTTGCTCGTAAACAGGAACGGGGCTGGCGATATCAATTTCGATTTCCATGATTGCATTATAAGTATTTTTTGTACTATTGTCAAGTAGTACAAAAAATACAAAGATGTATCAAAGAGAAATTTATTCAGTTGGCGCAAAAAACACACTGCGATACTGGAATTGAAAATGGGAAGTTCAACCGAAAAGAAAATTTCTAAAACCCCCTTTCCCCTACTCCCTTCTCCTTTTATGTTCGCTCCCGTACATCCTCTGTATAAAACCGGATAAATTTTTCTCTTCAAACCCCCGCCCGCCGCATAAACCGCCCTGGCATAGTATTTGAGATTACTGGCTCGTCGGCAAACCTAAAATCCGTTCACGGAGAAAAACTTATGTTCGAAAGTTATCTAAAAACCGCAGTTCGCAACTTGTTAAAACATAAATTGTACTCATTCATAAATATCGCCGGATTGGCAACCGGGCTGGCCTGTACAATTCTGATTTTTCTATGGGCGCACGACGAGCTGAGTTACGACGGCTATCACGAGAATGTAGAAAACATCTACCGCCTGAATTGGGATTTTAACTGGAACGGCCGGGAAGGCATCGGCTCCGGCACGCCTCCGCCATTAGCAGAGGCTATTTCACGCGAAATTCCGGAGATAGAGGAAGCAACCCGAGTGCGCCCGGTCTCTAAAATGGTGGTACGTTACGGCGACCATGCTTTCAATGAAGACAAAATTTTTAGCGCCGATCCAAACCTGTTTGACTTTTTCACATTCGAGGTAATATCAGGCAATTCTGAAACGGCGCTCTCAAGGCCAAACAGCGTTGTCCTCACAGAGTTTATCGCGCAAAAATATTTTGGTGATGAACCGGCGCTCGGGAAAATTATAACCATCGGTGAGCCGAAAACGGACTTCAGGAAAATGTATGACAATGTCTTTGAAGTCACCGGCATTATCAAGAATCCACCTCGCAATTCCCATTTTCAATTTGAAATGTTGACCTCAATGGCATCGCACCCGACGGTGTTATTTTTCGACTGGAGCTGGATCTGGATGCAAGTCGTAACCTACGCCAAACTTGACCCCGGCGCAATACCTCAAGTCGTGGAATCAAAAATCCCGGCATTGGTCCAAAAATATGCACCATCGGCTTTTAAGCGTGTAGGTTTTTCTTATGACGAGATGATAAACAATGGCGGCCGCTGGGATTTCGTGCTGCAGCCAATGACTGATATTTATCTCGGTGATGTCAGCAACCGGCTGGGGACCAAAGGCAACCGGGTTTATGTCTACCTGTTTTCGGTCATCGCGGCGTTTGTGCTTTTTTTAGCCTGCATCAATTTTATGAATCTTTCTACAGCACGCTCAAGCCAGCGCGCGAAAGAAATTGGCATCCGCAAAACGCTTGGTTCGCAAAGGCGCTTACTGATTGGCCAATTTCTGGTAGAGTCCATGGTTTTTAGCATTCTTGCTTTGCCGGTTGCACTACTCATGGTCGAAGCATTTATCACCCCATTTAATCAGCTCTCCGGCAAAACCCTTATTTTCGATTTGTTTAATCCGTGGTGGTTGTCTGTTGGGCTTACAGCGTTAACACTATTCGTCGGCATGGTGGCAGGTAGCTATCCTGGCTTCTATTTATCGTCGTTTCGTCCTGTTCAGGTTTTAAAAGGGAAGGTGCGTTCAGGACGTAAAAGTCAACTATTCCGGAACGGTCTGGTGGTGTTTCAATTTGCTATAACTATTGGTTTGATCACCGGCACATTGCTGGTTAGGCAGCAGATGAATTTCATGCAAGACACGGATATGGGCTTTAACAAAGAAGGCATCATACTCATTTCCAACGAAAACAAACCGATGGGAAACCAGCAAGAATCTTTTAGAGAAAGTCTGAAAAACCATGTCGGTGTTATCAATGCCTCGATCTCAACGGGCGTGCCGCCGCATTCCTGGTTTGATGATTATTATAAAATTGAAGGCCGGGGTGACGAGCAGTTCAACTTGCTGTCATATCTTACGGATGAAGATTTTTTCCCGGCGCTTGGTATCCAGGTCATTGATGGGCGCGGATTTTCCAAAGATTTTTCCGGAGACAAAGAAAGCGTTGTTTTGAATGAAACTGCGGTGAAATATCTGGGTTGGCAGGAGCCGCTCGGGAAACACATAAATTATTCAGGCACTGATTTTACTGTTATCGGAGTAATGAAAGATTTTAATTTCATGACCTTGCACGAGCCAATTCTGCCACTGGCGGTTTTTCATCATTCATCGGAGTCTTATACGATTGCGGATTCTTATATCATAGTTCGCACGCAAAATCAAGACATAGACAAAAAACTTCAATTTTTCGAAAGTGAGTGGCGTAAGTTCGCGCCAAATGCACCCTTTGAATATGAGTTCCTCAACGAAAGTTTCGATGCACAATATGTTTCTGAAAAGCGATTGGGTCGGCTTTTTATGGTCTTCTCGCTATTGACCGTGTTTATCGCGTGTATCGGTTTGCTGGGGTTGACTGCATTTGCAGCCGAGCAGCGTACCAAGGAAATCGGTGTACGTAAAGTGTTAGGCGCCTCGGTACCAAAACTGGTTTTGCTGCTTTCCAAAGAATTTACGAAATGGGTGATTTGGGCAAATGTTATCGCCTGGCCAATTGCATATTTCGCCATGAATTTATGGCTGCAAGACTTCGCCTATCGGGTAAATATAACCTGGTCAGTCTTTGTTGTTTCGGGTGTGGCAGCGTTGGCCATTGCGCTTATTACTGTGAGTGTTCATGCAATTCGGGCGGCTCTTACGAACCCGATTGAGGCACTGAGATATGAGTAAAGTTGTATCCCAGGTCAAGGCTAGGGGATGTGTATCTGCGGAAATTACTTTCGGGGGTTTTGGAGGAGAAGTTTGTGTATATTTTCGCTAAGCTCTGGCATAGCAAGGGCATCGGCAAATTCCTTCACAGCCGTGGTAATGCTTTGATAATTCAGTTCGGGGTTTGCGTTTATGAGTGACTCTATGTCAATTAGATCTTTAGGCCGCGCTGCCACGGCTTTCATAATGATTAAGTCTTCTGGTCTGGGGAGTGGCAGAACAAGCTCATTGATTTCAAACGAGGTTGCGTTTAAAATACTGTCTTCTTCAAAGGGTAACCCGGCAAAGGCGATGTCAATATCTATGATACTCGGATTGTGCATAAGTAAAAGCATTCGGGATTTCAAGGCGAAAGCCAATGGCTCGTTTATTCGAGGTGTAAAATTGTACTTTTTACTTTGTTTAAGAAATTTCGACCATTTTGTTTCTTCAAGCAGAACTAAGGCATCAACGTCTCGTGTAACACGAGGTCGACCGAGTAGTGATGCTGCAACCCCACCGATTATGATACCGCTAACATGTTCATTTCGGAACCAATTTACAAGGTCATGTAATGCACCAAGCAAGGGAGCTATCGTTGCGTCCTCATCCATGATATTTTGCTCGCAATTGTTGCCATCGCGACCAAACTTCGGCTTCGTCAGAACTTATGGTGTTATCCCAACCCATGGCTTGCACAGAAGCCATCAGGGCGGCGGTTTGTTGCAGTTTTTTATCCATGGGAGTTTGGAGAAGTTCTGCAATCTCGGCATCGTTTACCATCGTCCAGCGTTTTCGAAAAGCAACCGCTTGTTCTTTGGTTATCCGATTCATGTGAAACCTATTTTAGAAAATTGGCTCACTAAAGTATGAAAATGCGACTCAAATAACAAGAAGCAAGTAAATAAATTCTCGTATAAGGAACTGACTAAATGCTTAAACACTATCTGAAATTTTCATTTCGAAATATTCAAAAAAATAAAGCGCTCGCAGCTTTGAATATTCTAGGGCTGACGTTAGGTCTCTCGGCCTGTTTGTTTATTCTTCACTACGTACAATTTGAAGAAAGCTTCGACCAATTTCATCAAAACACGGATCGAATCTATCGCCTGCGTTACGAACGAACCAGCAACGAGGGCACCACCGTTCAGTTTGCCTCCTGCTGTCCTGCTGCCGGTCCTCTGGTACGGGAACGCTACCCTGAGGTGGAAAAAGTAGGCAGAATGTTGCGCTATCGGGCGTCGGTTTCATTCGAAGAAGTTTATTTTTATGAAGATAGAATGTATTTTGCAGAGACAGATTTTCTTGAAATCCTGCCATTTGATTTTGTCGCCGGCGACCCTTTGACCGGCATTTCCGAGCCGAACACCGCCTTTATTTCTCAATCAACTGCGCACAGATATTTTGGCGAGTCAGACCCAATGGGGAAGATATTCAGCGTTGATAAAAAGACAGACTACAAAGTTGCCGGCGTTTTCGAAGACATTCCGGCCAACTCTCATCTCAAATTCGATATTTTACTTTCCTATAAAAACTTGGTTTCGCTTTATGGGGAGGACTTTGAAAAATCCTGGGGACATACCGGTGTTTTTACTTACGTTCAGCTCAAGCCTAACCAGGATTTAAAAGCTCTGGAAGCTAAGTTGGTTGAACTCCCAAAGGCGGAATGTGCCTGGCTGGAAGAGTACAAAATGTCCATCGATCTGAAAATGCAGCCGCTTACCGACATTCACCTTAACTCGCACTATATGCAGGAATATGAAGCGAACGGCGATAAACAGGCTGTGACCTTTCTTACGATTATAGCCTTTTTTGTGATTGTGATTGCGTGGGGCAATTATGCGAATCTCGCCACTTCGCGTTCCTTAAACCGCAGTAAAGAAATTGGCCTGCGCAAAACCGTTGGCGCCAGTCGAAAACAGCTCGCACTACAGTTTTTGGTCGAAACGGTGATTATTAATTTATTTGCCGTTGCTTGCACCCTGCTTCTGGTGGAAGTCTTTCAGCCGCTTTTTAATAACTTCGTCGGGATGCCTTTGACCCAAAGTGTATGGGGTTCAAAGTGGATTTGGCACAGCATCCTCGGTTTGTTTGTGGTTGGCGCGCTGGTGTCCGGGTTTTACCCTATGGTTGTTCTGTCGTCTTTTCGCCCGGCGGCCGTTTTGAAATCTTATGTTTCTACCGCCGCAAAGGGTGTTAATACACGCAAAGTTCTCGTTGTTTTTCAATTCATGATGGCATTGATTCTTTTAGTTTGCACATTCACTATTTATGATCAAATTCTTTTCATGCGCAGTCAGCCTCTTGGTTTCAACATGGAGCAAACACTCGTTTTTAAATCTCCCCGGGTACGTCCTGAAAATCAAGAAGATAAGTTTAAAAATTTCAAGGGTTCACTTTTGCAAGATCCGAATATTACCGGTGCTTGCCATGTCACGGAGGTACCCGGTCGGCAAATTTTGTGGGATGCCGGCGCCATCCATAAAGCCGGTGAGGATGACAGCAAAGGTCAGAACTACCAAATCGTTGCCGTGGATTATGGTTTCGTTGATATGTTTGGGCTGGAAATTGTCGCAGGCAGAAACTTCGATAAAGCATTCAGTACAGATAAACAAGGATTGATGTTAAACGAAACAGCAGTTAAGTGGATGGGTTTTTCAACCGCCGGGGAATCGGTGGGGCAGCAAGTGGATTATTGGGGTGAGATTTTCACCATTGTCGGCGTATTAAAAGATTATCATCAGCAATCTCTGAAGCAAGCATTTGAGCCGCACATCTATCGATTTATGCCGACCGGAAGAGATATACGCGGCCAATTTGCCGTAAAAGTGGGTACTCAAAATGTCCGAGAGACAATCCAATTTGTGAATTCGCGATATGACGAGTATTTCCCCGGGAATCCATTCGAGTACTTTTTTCTGGATGAATATTTTGACCAGCAGTACAAGGCAGATGTTTTGTTTGCCCGTGTCTTTGGCCTGTTTTCCGGCATGGCGATATTTGTCACTTGCCTCGGCATTCTGGGGCTAAGCGCTTTCAATGTGGCGCGGCGTAAAAAAGAGATTGGTGTACGTAAAGTTTTGGGAGCTTCAGTCGGACGTATTTTTTATTTGGTCACCAATGAATATATAAAGTGGGTTGTGCTGTCGAGTCTTATTTCGTGGCCAATATCGTGGTTTATTATGAATCGGTGGTTACATAATTTCGCTCACCACATTGAAATCGGTTGGTGGGTGTTTGCCTTGGCAGGGGCTGTGGCGTTGGTTGTTGCCCTGTTAACGGTCAGCTGGCAAGCCACTCGCGCTGCAATGGCTAATCCGGTGGACAGCCTAAGGTACGAATAAACAAAGAAGCCGACCTTTTAAGAAAGATCGGCTTCTTTAATATGATGAATTTGAAATGTTCTAAATTTGCAAAATATACGTTATACCTTTTTAGCTTTTCGGACCCACCGCAACAAGTCGTTTGCCTTCGTCATTGTCTGTATATTGCACAAAGTTCGCATTAAACAATTTTGCAAGCTCCGCTGCTTTTTCATCCCATTCAGAGACATTTGTGTATGTGTCGCGCGGGTCTAATATACCGCTATCAACGCCTGGCAATTCGGTCGGTACTTCGAGATTGAACACCGGAATGCTCTTCGTAGTCGCCCTCTCAATCGAGCCGTCCAGAATTGCATCGATAATGCCGCGAGTGTCTTTGATTGAAATGCGCTTTCCGGTACCATTCCAGCCGGTGTTTACCAGATAGGCTGTTGCACCGGAGGCTTCCATTTTCTTTACAAGTTCTTCGCCGTATTTGGTCGGATGCAGAGCCAGAAACGCGGCGCCGAAACAGGCTGAGAATGTTGGAGTTGGCTTGTCGATTCCACGCTCAGTGCCAGCCAGCTTGGCGGTAAAACCGGAAAGAAAATGATACTTTGTCTGGTCGGGTGTAAGTTTTGAAACCGGCGGAATCACGCCGAAAGCATCTGCGGTTAGAAAGATAACTTTTTTGGCATGGCCGGCCTTAGATACCGGACTGACGATATTTTCGATATGGTAGATCGGGTAAGACACTCGTGTATTCTGAGTAACAGATCCATCGGTGAAATCGATATTTCCTTCTTTGTCAACCGTCACATTTTCAAGGAGTGCATCGCGTTTAATTGCCCGATAAATGTCTGGTTCAGCGTCTTTGTCAAGGTTAATAGTCTTGGCATAACAACCGCCTTCAAAGTTAAAGATGCCGTCATCATCCCAACCATGCTCATCATCACCAATAAGCTGGCGCTTGGGGTCCGTAGAAAGCGTCGTTTTGCCGGTACCGGAAAGACCGAAGAAAATTGCAGTATCTCCATCCGTGCCGACATTAGCAGAGCAATGCATGGCAGCGACGCCTTTAAGGGGCAGAAGATAATTCATCATGGTGAACATGCCCTTTTTCATTTCGCCGCCGTACCAGGTTCCGCCAATAAGCTGCATTTTTTCGGTAAGATTAAACGCAGCAAAATTTTCTGAGTTAAGGCCTTGTTTTTCCCAATCAGGATTCACTGTTCTTGAACCATTCAAAACGACAAAATCCGGGTCTCCGTAATTCTCGAGCTCGGACTCTGTGGGGCGAATGAACATATTTTTTACAAAATGCGCCTGCCAGGCAACTTCAACAACAAATCGTACTTTGAGGCGCGTATCTTCATTGGCGCCGCAAAATGTATCGATTACAAATAATCTGTTGTTTGAAAGTTGATTGGCAACAACCTTTTTTAGATGATTCCAAACTTCGGTACTGAGTGGCTTGTTATCCGATGTTTTGGCTTGATCAGACCACCAAACAGTGTCTGCGGTAGCCTCATCTTTGACAATGTACTTGTCTTTTGGCGACCGG
>JAJDAE010000083.1 GCA_029262035.1 Candidatus Zhuqueibacterota bacterium | reverse complement strand
TCGTATTTTTTTTTATGAGACATACCATGATCCTTCAGTTCCCGCATCTTCAGGGCTAATTTTGAATCATCGGTCACAATAGCGCCGCCTTCCCCGGTAGTCATAATTTTGTTGGCAAAGAAACTGAAAGTTGACAAATCTCCGATAGTACCCAACAGTTTCCCTTTGTATTTGCCACCGATACTTTCCGCATTATCTTCGATGACCTTCAAATCATGTTTTCTCGCAAGGCTCATGATTTCATCCATGTGAGCTGCATGACCGAATTGGTGAACTACAATAATAGCCTTGGTGTTTTCAGTTATCTTTTCTTCAATTTTTTCAGGAGCTATCGTTAAGGTTACGGGATCAACATCCACCAACACGAGTTTTGCTCCCGTAAGAACGATCATGTTAGCCGGTGCAATAAATGTCAACGCCGGGCAAATGACCTCGTCTCCGGGTCCGACATCAAAAGCTTTTAATGCCAGATGCAGAGCCGTTGTGCAGTTGGAAGTAGCAATAGCCTCTTTTGAATGATGGTACTCCGCAAAACTCTGCTCGAACTTTTGGATGAATTCACCCTGGCTTGATATCCAGTTAGTATCCAGGCACTCATTCACATATTTTTTTTCATTACCGGCAAGGTAAGGTTCACATATTGGGATCATTGTTATTTCTTGCCAAAAATTATTAATGTGTTAAAAGTCAACTTGTTCTTTTTTGCTTAAGTTTAAAAACCTAAAATTGTATAAATCAAGCATGAAGGTGAGTTGGAGTAATGCCCCGCCGCACCCAAAAGCAACATTTCAATTAAAAAGTTTGTAATTCAGCCTTTAGGCTGCCTCCGACGAGCGCGAATAGGCAAGCTAAAGCTTGGACTACAAACCGAATCAAACTAACTCGACCCGCTTTTCTTCATGCGATGCTTTGTATTCATCATTCCGGAACCAGTTGGTTTTATGCAAATCCGGATTATTTTTGAACAACAATTTGATTTCGTTTAAGGATGCCATTGGACCCAAAACTTTTAACACAGTTTGAAACAGCCAATAGTCCTCCTCAAAATCTAAAGTCAGGCGAATCGGCGTAACTTCTTCATCACACGAAGCTTCGAGTTGGCTCTTCCTTATTCCGGGCACTTTATCGAGGAAATACCACATCATTTCTGTGTCATCGGTATTTTTGATTTCACATGCTTTTTCAATAATATCCGCAGTCAATGAAAAACCAACACAGCCCTCGTAAAAACCATGAAAGGGTTGTTGCGGTGGATGGGTTATCAGATCAAAAGATTCTCCCAGTGTTTCAAAACTTTTATGAGATAGTTCACCATCGAAAAAAAGGTCATCGGCATCGACAGTCACAAATCTTTCAATATTGTGTTTTCTGCATGCATCCCGCCATCGGAGAAGCTTATCTTTTTCACTGCCCCGAAAATAACGAACGCCCTCTTGTTTTGCAATTTCAACAATACCATCATCCGCACTTTCAACAGTTGTGCAAACGACCGGTGCAATATCAAATGCTCTGGCTCTCCTTATCATATGCTCAAGGACATTGCCGTCGCCAAAAGGCAGAAAACATTTCTGGGGCAGACGCGTCGATTGCGACCTGACGGTTATCATTCCATCAATTATCATTTAGATATCCCCTCTGGTTTTCTCAAAATCTTTAATCGTTTTGCTAAGAGCCACTACAGCGTTCTGTGCTTTTTTCATATCGCGATAGCCGGTCTTAAACTGCATGAGCAGCGGTTGGATCTTCTCAGCAACCGGCCACTGTTCTTCAGAATAATCAAAACCTTTTGTAAAAGCCGGATAGTCTGAAGGTGTGTAGGTGCCAAAGAAAGGTTTCTTCTCCATGACTGTTTCTTTGTGTTGCAAGGCCAAACCGCCAAAAAATCCGTCGCCGCCATTCTCATTGTATCGTTTGTAAAATTGCTCCCATGTCACGCCGAGTTTTTCCTCGCCGAGGTATTTTACAGTATATGTCCAGTAAGCGCTTGTGGAGTTAGCGGGGATTTTTTGAGGAACAATCCAATCAATACCTCGCAGCGCTTCTTCAAACATTTTCGCAATCTCAATTCTGCGCTGGACTTTGCTATCCAACACCTCGAGCTGAGCAAGGCCCAGAACTGCACAAATCTCCGGCATTCTGTAATTGTAGGCCAAGGTATCGTGACGCTTGAAATTCGGGTTCTGAAATTGATGTGGCATAAGACTGGTCATACCCTGTTTTGCAGTCAGAGTGGTGTAGCCCAGACCGGCATGTTTCCTAACTTCGGTAGCCAGTTTTTCGTCATTGGTTATTACCATACCGCCCTGACCGGTGGTGATATGCTTCTTGGTTTCAAAACTAAAACTTGCCATGTCTCCAATGGTACCCGTTAGCTTGCCATCACATTTTGCCAGAAAACTTTGTGCGCAATCTTCAATCACCAACAAATTGTACTTATCTGCCAATGCCATTATCTTCGCCATTTCTGTCGGCGTGCCATGCAAGTGATTGGGCATGATGACTTTGGTGCGCTCAGTAATTTTCTCTTCAATTTTATTTATGTCCATGTTGAAGGTATCCGGATCCGAATCAACATAAACGGGTACGGCATTCTGTTGCAAACAGACAAAGGCAAACCAAATACCTGTTTGTATAGGACCGATGACTTCATCGCCAGCTCCTACGCCGGCAGCATGCAGACAACTGTGCAAAGTGGAAGTGCCTGAGTTGTGGGCAATAGCATACTTTACACCGTATTTTTCGGCGAAAGCATCTTCAAACCTGGCAGTCCAGGGATTTGAATCATTTTCAGAATTTTCGGAGTCAAGATACTCCAAGACATATTTTAGTTCGTTGTTGTTAAACTTGCCTAAAGGATTGTTAATTTTCTCTGCAAGTTCCTGAATTTCCCTATCCATTTTGAACCTTCCTTTTTAATATTGTTTAAAATCTACCATACAGTTCTACCGCCATCAATGACGAGGTTATGTCCCGTCACAAACGATGACGCGTCCGAGGCCAAAAAGGCAATCGCCCCTTTGAACTCGTTGGGTTGCGCCATCCGTCCCATGGGGATTTTAGCGCTCAATTTTTCTACAAATCCCGGCTCATGATTCCGATAAACCCCGGCCGGGGAGATACTGTTGACTCTGACATTATATTGCGCCCAATAGGTAGCAAGAAATTTCGAAAGATGAATAACCCCCGCCTTGCTTACAGCATAAAAGGCCGGTGAATTGAATGGCACACCTTTATATCCATTGCCATCCGGTTGATAGATGCGCTGATCAGGGCTGATGACACCAACGTCTGAAGCAATGTTGATGATACTGCCTTTGCGCTGCTCAAGCATGAGGCTGCCAATGAGTTTACACATAATCTGTGTACCGGTCAGATTAACCTTGAAACCTGCGTCCCAGAGATTTTGATCGGTATCCTCAAAAGGTGCGAAAAAATCAGCATTTGAATCTTCAATTCCTGCTTTCGTAAGAGCGGCGCTGTTGATAAGCACATCGATACGGGAAAGCTCATTGATGATTTGTCCAACAACGTCTTTACAGTTGGCTTCATCAGTGATATCGATTTCGTATAGTTTATGCTCAGTAAATCCAGATGCTTTCAACCTTTCACCGGCTTTTTGCAGCAACTCCTGATTAAAATCCAGGAGTATGGGGATGCCGCCCATTTCAGCGATAGCCTCAGCAAACTGTACGCCCAGAAAACCGGCGCCGCCCGTAATGGCCACCTTACAGCCTGTAAGGTCGAATTGTTTTTTTACTGAGGATGCTATTTCTAATTCTTCATACATAGTTTTATTGTTATCCTGAATAATTCCCAGTGCGGTGAAGCCTCACTAAAGTTCCAAGTTCATAGGTTCCGGGTTCTGGCCGCTCGGGATGTTGAGTTGTTAGCTGTCAAGTCCTGAACTAGATTTACAATTTTTTATTTTAATTTAAAAATATTTGTAGTGATAGAGCAGGCGGTTGTATAACCTTCCTAACCACCCCTTGGTCCCTCCTTATAAAAAAGGAGGGGAAATTTAAACCCAGTATTCTCATTGTATACCAAAAATTGAGGCATCAAGCACGCTCTTCGTTCTACTCTCTACTGGTTATTGGCATAATGAAAGTGCACCGTTTACAGGTGCCCTTGAATGTCAAAAAAAAGTGTCTTATCATCCAGTAGTAAAAGTTCATTAAATCGTGATTTACAAGATGGACAAAAAAAACTTATTAAATATCGAGA
>JAJDAE010000082.1 GCA_029262035.1 Candidatus Zhuqueibacterota bacterium | reverse complement strand
TGGCGACTGGACCAAGCCCAATCTCTCAAAGTGGAAGAATATTCTTCTGGAAAATGCCATAACTCCCATTCAACAATATGGCTATACAAAAGGGAAAAATGCGACGGATTCCGCAATGATAATTGATGCCATGGATATTCTATATTCAGAAAAAGTCAATGGCTTTTGCCTGGTTTCCAGCGACAGTGATTTTACGCGTTTGGCCACTCGGCTTCGGGAAGCCGGGATGCAAGTATTTGGTATTGGCGAGAAGAAAACACCCAATCCATTTATCGTTGCCTGTGATAAATTCATTTATATTGAAATTCTAAAACACCAATCCGGGGAAAGTGAGTCAGAGATTGCCAAGACCGAGCCTTCACACAAAAACAATCTCGATAAAATAACACCAAAGGTGCTCAATCTTATTGCGTCTACTATATCCGATTTGGCAGATGATGATGGCTGGGCTTTTCTAGGGGATGTTGGAAATCTTCTCCAGAAAAAACAACCTAATTTTGACTCCAGAAACTATGGTTTCCAAAAATTAACGCCGCTAATTAAATCAACTAAAAAATTTGAAATTGAACAACGTGAAAGCCCAAAGGGCCGGTTTAAATTAATTTACGTAAAAAATAAAGGAAGATAAAAGGTAAAATTTCACTCACGTTTTGAGACTGAAAAAAGTGGTTTACTTTATTATTTTAACCCCTCTTAATCTCCCCTCATTAAAGGGAGAAATCAAGGAAGGCAACCACTTTCTTCTCCTTTTCATGCCGGTGAGTGAGATTTATAATAAAAGGGAGACTTATGAAACACGTAACCATAATTGCAACCAGCCTGGATGAAGAGTCCAAATCACAAATTCTTGCAACATTTTTTGAAACGCATTTAAAGGAAAAAGGCGTAAGCTGCGAAAAAATTGATTTAAGAAAGCTGAACTTGCCAATGGCCGGCGCGAGTGGAAGCTGGAGCTCACCCGAAACAGCAGCTCTCAAACAGGCAGCAGAACGCGCCTCACATATCGTCTTTGCCGTTCCGATTTATTGCTACGACGTGAATGCAGTTGCAAAAAACGTAATCGAGCTGATTGGTAGATCATTAACCCAAAAAGTGGTTGGCTTTATTTGCTCAGCCGGAGGTGCCAATAGTTACATGTCGGTGATGGGGTTTGCCAATCACCTGATGCTGGATTTTCGCAGCATAATAGTACCCCGATTTTTGTATGTCAACAGTAAAACCAGTTGGCAAAACGATGGTTCTTTAAATCCCGACGTTGAGGAAAGACTGAAAAGATTACTTGAGGATTTGCGGGAAGTTCAAGTGGTTACGAGCAACCCCGGAGATTGATAAAATTTATATTTACATAAGGTTTATCTAAGGTGAAATCACTAAAACATCTTTTTGATAGAAATTCAGCCTGGGCCAACGGAATCAAAGAAAAAGACCCGGAGTTTTTTTCACAGCTATCAAAACAGCAGTCGCCTAAATATCTTTGGATTGGCTGTTCAGATAGCCGGGTTCCCGCAAACCAGATTGTAAACTTGCCTCCCGGCGAATTATTTGTCCACCGAAATATAGCAAATCTTGTGGTTCACACAGACCTGAATTGTCTTTCAGTTATACAATATGCCGTGGAAGTCCTCAAAGTAAAGCACATAATTATCTGCGGTCATTATGGCTGCGGCGGGATAAAAGCCGCCATGGAAAATCAACCGCACGGCCTTATAGATAACTGGCTGCGCCACATTAAAGACGTGGGTCGTTTTAATGCTGAAAAACTAAATGGGTTGAAGGATGACAAAAAGTTCGATATGCTTTGCGAGTTAAATGTTATAGAACAGGTAAAGAATGTTTGCAACACAACGATCGTGCAGAATACCTGGCGGCAAGGCTCAGAACTCCTCGTCCATGGCTGGATTTATAACATTCAAAATGGAATTCTAAAAGATTTGGATACTTGCATTTCAGCAAACCAACAACTGAAAGGCAAGTAGTATCTGAATAAAAACTCGTATCGCGTTGCAATAGAACTTTATAAATAGAGTTTATCAAATACTTTTTGTATAATACAGTTAAATGAGGTGTTGACTTTTTTTTAAGAAAGGCTTGGAGATAAAATGGTAGCATATAAGTACATAGTTGAAGTTGATAAACAAGGACAAATTGTAATCCCGAATATCCCCCAAATCAAATCATCTAAAGTTGAAATAATTATACTGCCGTTACAAACTGAAGATTATTCCGATTTAATTAATGCGTCTGAATCTTCAATTGAATTTTGGAATAATCCAGCTGACGAGGTATGGAATGACGTATAGTCAAAGGGAGATTGTGTTAATTCCAATTCCTTTTACTGACTTATCCTCAAGTAAGAAACGTCCCGTAATTATTATTTCAAACGATAAATACAATAAAAACAATCTTGACATTGTAGTTGTAGCCTTAACATCAAATTTAATTTTTCAAAACAAATATGGTATTGAGATTGATAATCACAATTTAGAAAAAGGAAAACTCCCTCAAAAAAGTCAAATTAGATGTGATAAAATATATACATTATCAAAAAATATTGTTGTAAGAAAATTCAATAAAGTCAACAAGGATACTTATGAATTGATAAAACAAAAATTAAGTTCTTTAATTGATAATAAAAAATAACGGAGCGCACTAAAACAAACATTCCCGCTTCCAATTGTGGCATAGATGAAAATTTGTCGAAAACGTTACGACCGGTGAATTTAAACGAAATGATATTACCCAGATATGTGTATTATACGGAAAGATGGGGCCGAACTTTCTGAAATACTTGTCTTGAGAAAAGTAGAAAGGTCTGAAAATTGAATAGATCGCAAGACCGTTATAAATATTAGAAGGTTAACGTTAAACAAGGTTGAATAAGTATGATTACTCGAAGATCTTTCCTCCGTTCTGCAATAATTATTTTTTCACCATTATCGGTTGGTTCTTTATTTAGGTGTAGTAACGACTCTACATCATCGTTTATCACCAACCTGTCTTCCCCAGATGAAAATGGATTAATGCTTCCAAGTGGGTTCACCTCGCGCATTATTGCAAGGTCTGGATCAGCCCCACATATTGGATCATCATATTTATGGCATGATGCACCGGACGGTGGTGCGACATTTCCAACTAGTGGTGGTGGCTGGATTTATGTATCTAATAGTGAAGTTGGTAATAATCTTGGAGGCGCCGGTGCAATTCAGTTCGATGCATCTGGGAATATACTTCAAGCATACCCAATACTTGATAACACCAATAAAAATTGCGCAGGTGGTGCTACTCCCTGGGGTACATGGCTTTCTTGTGAAGAGCATGATAACGGTATAATTTGGGAATGTGACCCGCATGGGCGATTTACACCCATTCCACGCCACCCACTTGGTATCTTTGCGCATGAGTCTGTAACAGTAGATACACAAAATAATCATCTATATATGACGGAAGATAGACCTGATGGATGTTTTTATAGATTTGTGCCAGATTCGCTGAATGAACAAGGGCATCCAGACTTATCAAGTGGCACTCTAGAGATTGCTGTTATTGATTGGTCTATATCTCATGTAAATTGGATGCCAGTTCCAGACCCAAATGCATCCACTCAACCTACACGCTATCAATTAGGTTCCAGCACAACATTTAAGGGTGGTGAGGGTATAGTTTTCTACAATAACATAATATCGTTTGCGACAAAAGGTGATAATCGGATTTGGTCATATAATACAGAGACTGGTCGTATTTCTATTATGTATGATGCAAATACACATCCAAACCCAATTTTAAAAGGGGTAGATAATATTACTCTTTCACAGGATGGGGAGCTTGTGGTTGGAGAGGACGGTGATAATTTGCAGATTGTAAAAATTACCAAAAGCAATAAATTAATTCCATTAATTCAACTAATAGGACATGATGCTTCCGAAGTAACTGGTCCTGCATTTTCTCCGGATGGAAAACGCTTATACTTTAGTTCTCAACGAGGTACAACTGGTGCTTCAGATGGTGGGGTAACATTTGAGGTTTTGGGGCCGTTCCACACCTGACAATATGAATCATTACAATTCAAGGACACCTAACAAAACGTTCAAGCCGCTGCGCTCGGACGAGCAAAAAACGGCTCGCTGCTTAACTTGCGTTAGCTAAATAAAACACCTCAATCCCTCAAACTCAATGTGGTGTTTTCATCTACTTTTATAATTGCTGTCAGCAGGGTCGACATTTGCTGATTTTTGAACAGGTTGCAAACTTTGTCATAATCTCCTGCTTGCCAAACAGGCCTGTTCAGCCGGAACTTACGTTGAACCGAGAACAAATTTCCGGTCATAAAAAAATTGGCTTCACACAAACCCACATCATTTTCAAACTCAAATGCTTTGGGTAAAGCCTCAATCTCCCAACCTCGCGGCAGCTCCATGTGTAAGACGTCGACAAGTTCATAGGCATAATCAAAAACAATGGTCTGTTTTCTGGTTTGTTGATGAAACGGATTTTCAACTTTTATCATGAAATCCGCCGGACGAATAAACAGGCGCGGTGAAATGCGATTTTGTAAAAGCGGAAATTGCACATTCGAAAAAAAACTACTTTTTGCTTTTTGAGAATTACGTGACTTTGTGTAAGTGATTTGAGTCGAAAGTTCAGGGACAATATTTGCCAGTTCCTCTTGGAGCGACTCCTCCCAAAAAGAAGCGGCAAACTTTTTAGAGCTAATTTGATATTCTCTGCCAGCATGGCCGCCATAAACCTCAAAGATTTTACCGGTGCAATTAAATTGTTTGTCTATCTTAAGCCAGGTAATACGTTTGGTTTTGTTCAAATTTGGTGATGAATACGGAATATTATGAAATCCGTAACTGTCCTCGTTTACAAGAAACGCTGTGGTTCCTTCAGCATACCAGGGTACCTGGGTTTCCGGCAAAAACAATTCACCCGGTGAAAAAAAACGGTAATCAATATCTCTGGGTACTGCCACCAAAATTATATCAAACTCCAGTTGTTTTACATCTGTATAAAACAAGTGTTGAGAACGGTTCGACGTATAAGCCATGTAGGCATCAATGCCCATATCTTTTAACATTAAATAAAATACATGATTAATTTCAGCAACCGTACCATACCCTCGCCGCAAAATATCATCTACAGTTTGTCCTGTCCTTGCATTGTCAGGGGCAATGCCATAATTGCTTGTTTGCAGATTTTTTTGCAGCCAGTTGTAGCAAGCCAATATTTTCTCGTTTTCGGATTGTAGAGTTTTAAATTTAGATGAGATCTTACGCAGTTTATTTTTTAATCTACCGTAATCACTAATAAATTCCATTGTATTTTGTGCAACAGACTTCCAGAAAATCTTTGAATCTCGATCCAGGTAAAAGCAACGCAATTGGTGCTTTAAAGACACTTCCGGCAGAGTTAAAGGTTCAGCCTCAAAGGCAGGTATATTTTTAACTGAAAATACTATTTCCTTCGGTTCTTTTTTAGAGGGTTTAAATTCTGTATGAGTATCCTGACCATCTTGCAGCCAGGCGTGAGCGGGAGTTAATTTTGTTGCGGTTGGAATTTCAGTTAATTGATTGATTTTTTTCTCATCAGAAGGGCGTGTTTCTTTTTGTCCGTTATCACTGCTAAAGCGGTTAAAATAATTTTTGTAGTCGAAATTGTTTTTGGGCTGAAATTGATAGGTGAGCCAATGGTATTCTCCCCGGATAAGCGGAATCTCTTTTTGGAACAACCACCTGTGATTGGATTGTGGTAATTCATATTTAATAGAATATTCAATGATGCTGTTGTCGGAAACACCGGGCATCACAAAAGAAAGTTGATCAATTTCAACGTTTCTGGTTTCATAAATATTTTTTTCTAAAATTTGTGATTGTGATAAATAAAATTGTTTTCCGGTTTGTAATGTTGTTCTGCCCTTTATGCCTTTTATTTTTTGCCTTTCATGGATTAGCGGAGCTGTTACGTTTGCCCATTTCCTGGCTTTATTACTTCCAATTTTTATTCGTCTGTAAAGCGTAAAAGTGCATTTATTTTCGGCTAACCGTCTGTCATCTGCAACGATTTCTTCAAAGAGCAAAACAGCATCGTATCCATCAATGATATCGTCTTTAGGCTGCCAATCATTTTCAGTAATGGGTTTCCAGTCGGATTGGGTGCCGGGTTTGGTACTTGCAGGAGTATGGATGCAAAGAAGACATAAAAGGAGAACTTGAAAAAATATCATAATGCACTTTCAGTTTGAGATAAAACAATTGTTAGGTTTTTTATTTCACTTAGTCTTGAATTGAATTCTTTTAATTTCATAAATTGTATTGCGGGCAAAGCCTGACCGCTATATTTCAGGTTGGTCTGGTATTTTAGCCGGCTATCCTGCAATTCAGTTTCACCGTTTACAGAGGCAATATTGCATTGACTTTCTATCGTCCAGGGGGTTTCCTCATACGTCCAACCTTTGGGTAAATTCCAGGTAATGTTAGTATCGATTTGGCGCGCATGCCCAAGCCAGATGGGATATTCGCGTTCGACGGCGGCAATGGTTGTCAGGTCATTTATTGCAAACAAGTTTGGTTTAAATACCCGAATACTGCCGGTCTCAGCTGCATATTTTTTACCTTCCATCTTAAATGTAACCCAGGTAGAATCCCGGGCGCTACCTGTTTCAAAATCCGAAAGTACAACGTTCGGAACGGTTTTGGCAATATAACTTTTCCAGAATTTAATTTGATGGCTTCTTGGTTTTAGCGTGAGCCGGTAATCTGTTTCTGCTGCCCAGTTACCATAATCAGTTATTTTGACCAAAGCGGTAATTGATCCATCTGATTTCATATTGGCGTCAGCGACACAGCGGCGATAATATTCATGCGCTTCAGAGTCGGGCAACTTTACTAATAGCGTATCTTTATTTTCCGGGATCAACGCGGTTTTTCCGTGCAGCGTTTGTGGCAACTCCCCCAATGGTAAACTCGGTACTGTTGGATCAAAAAAGAGCCACTCCGCTCTCTTATTCCCTTTAATGGGTATTCCAATTATACAATGGTTGAATTGAAACGGAGTGGGTATGGCTTCATATATTGGGGTACTCGTATTTAGAAAAACCGGTGTCGATTTAATATTAATCACCGCCAGCATGGATTGCATTAAAACCGTTTTGTCTTTACAATCGCCAAATCGATTGCGTAGCGTTAAGTTTGTCGGTCGCGGTTGCCAACGCCCTTTGCCGATTTCAATGGCAACATATCGAATTTCATCCCGGACAAAATTTGCAATGGCACTCGCTTTTTCCATTGAAGTTTTCAAGTCTACAGTAAGGCTTTCTACCACAGCTTTGATATGTGCATTGTTTTGGGTTCTTCCTTTAAATAAACGACTCCACCAGTCTGCCACAGACTGCCAATCGGAGAAATGATCGCCGCCAACAGAATCGGGCGCATAAATGGTAAGATCGAGCTGTTTGGTCAACCGCTCCCACGGCGGTGTATACTTTTCGCGGGGCTCAAAATTTAGTGCCTTGGCAGACCAGACATAGTGATTATTTTTTTTGTTGAATTGAATGCCACCTAAATGCGTTTCTTCTTTATGAAATTTCCAGCCTTTGGGAAGCGTAAGTGAAAACCGGGAAAATTTTACCGGCTGTTCTTCCTGAAACATAAACTGTTGAAAAGCAGCTCCCGGCCCATCTTCTTTTACTTCATACTCAAAAGCAACAACCGACCCAACTTCAATATTATCAAACTCTACCATCAATACTCTGATTTCATCATGATAGTTTGCAATTTCCGAAGCGCTTATGATTCTTACATTTGAATCTGCTAAAATTTTAAGCTTGCCGTCAGGTAAAATATGCCATCCCTTTAGGTTTGCTATTCGACGATTTGGTGAAATATACTCGGATAAACGCGCGTATTGTTTCCCACTTTCCGAGCGAATTTGCTGTGCAAAACGAATAACTTTGTAAACATGTTTACCATTGACATATCGTGCATCTTCGGTGCTATGCAGGATGAGAACGGAAGACTTGTCAGCAATTTTGATTTTGTCTGCTTTATACATGGACTGCAACAACCAACCGGGTGTATTGGCATAGCAGTTCCATGCAAATAAGATGATTAAAATTCCTCCCATTATAAGAATTTTTCTCGTTTTCATAGGGCTCCAAAGTCTGCAACTTATAGATTCTATCGGAAAGGAATCCGATGCGATAAAGACGGGTTCATCAATTAGATGTTAAGTTTCTGTTTTAACCCATGTAAGTCTTTATTTTGCGTTTTTTTGTTGAGAGCGGGAGACTCTTTTTGAAAAAAATCGGACGACTAAAGAATGTTTGCCAACAACTCGATGCCGGTTTTTATCTCACTTTCAGTGAAAGGTGCATAACCCAAACTAAGCCCGGATGGCACTTTCGCCGCCATGCAGTAAGCTGAAATAGCAGGTGCAATCACTCCGAGTTCCCTCGCCTTCTCAGATACAAGTTTATCATTTTTCTGGTTTGTGAGCCAACCAACCGAGTGAAGCCCCGCATTGCTTGGGTCCAGGTGAAGAGCGCCCTTTAGATGTTTTTGAGCATAAAATATGAGAGTTTGCTGTCTTTCGTGGTAAAGAATGCGCATTTTACGAATATGGCGGGCGAAGTCCCCATTGGCAATAAACTCTGCCAGTGCCAATTGTTCGATCATGGCGTTATGGCGATCACTCATAGATTTGGCGCGTAAGAAAACTTCCACCAGTCCCGGAGGAACGACGATGTACCCCAACCTCAACGCCGGGAACATAACTTTGCTGAAGGTACCCAAATAGATCACACGGTTGTTCTCATCAAGGCCTTGCAGGGAAGATAATGGGTTGCCGCCGTACCTATACTCGCTGTCGTAATCATCTTCTAAAATCCAGGCGTTATTGTTGTTGGCCCAGTCTAGAATTTGCAGGCGTCGCGGCAGACTCATGGTGACGCCAAGAGGGTATTGATGCGAAGGTGTTATGTAGGCGATTCTGGCTTTAGGCGCTGCTTTTTTTCCAGCTGTCACGTTCAAACCTTCGTGGTCCACCGGCACCGGAATAGTTTTGATACCGTTGCCACTAAAGGCTGCCTTTGCCCCGAGATAACCGGGATCTTCAATCCACGCAATATCTTCAGGATCCGCAAGAATGCGGGCGGTTAAATCCAAAGCCTGCTGTGAACCATTCACAATTATTATTTGCTCCGGCTCACACTTGACTGCCCGCGCCACCCGAATATGATTGGCAATAGCTTCACGCAGCGGGAAATAACCGATTGATTCACCGTAACCCAAATTAGGAGTGGAAATCATGCGCAAGCAGCGTGTCACAATCCGACTCCAAATGTTGTGAGGAAATTCTCTGATCGCTGGCAGACCGGGCTGAAATGCGCGTATGGCTTCAGGCATGGGAGTCGTGCTAATTTCAATTTTAGAAATCTGTTTGCCACGTTTCGACAATTCTGCGTTTAAGTCGTGGGATTCATTCGAATTTTTGATGGAGGATGTATATAGAAATTTTTCCGGAAGTTCGTTCGAAATAAATGTACCTGAACCGGTTTTCCCGATGATGTAACCTTCACTCAGAAGATGGTCCATGGCCAATAAAACCGTGCTTCTCGAAACACCCAGCATAGTCGAAAATTCTCTACTGGCCGGCAGCCTTTGACCTGCCCGGAGCATTCCGGTTAATATGTTTTGCCGCAGCCCGTCATAAAGCTGCCAATACATCGGGCGTTTAGAATTTTTGTCCAACTCAAGTCCGGTTAAAATAAGTTCCGGTGTATGTTTTGCCATATTGGCACCTCTCAATTGGTATGGTTAAATTTAAAATATTGGTCATTGCATGCAAACCAATTCTATTTTATTTTTCATTGATAGAAAAATAAATGGAGACCACTATGACTCAACTGGAATTTTATGCACACAAATTAAAATATGAAACCGATTCCTGGGATCTAAACGAGGCGTTATCTCAGAAGCAAAACCTTTGTGTT
>JAJDAE010000081.1 GCA_029262035.1 Candidatus Zhuqueibacterota bacterium | reverse complement strand
CAAGCCTTTCCGGAGCAGTACCCAGAAGATATTGAACGATTAACCATCCGTTAAAGAATTGACAGCGTGCGATTCCGTGTTTTAAAAAACGTCTTTCGGAAGTAATAACTTTGGCCGGCAGAGAGTGGATTTTTGTTTGACGTCGCGCAAGCCGAAACAAGTGTACATCTTCAAATAGCGGCCAATCCGGGAACCCGCTGATTTCCTCGAAAAATGATTTACGAATGATGATGCATTGGTCGCCAAAACTCGTAAGCATTGAATCGAACCGGCTGAAACCTGCAAATAAGCGCATCAGTAAATGTGATGAATCAAACTGCAACCGGAATCTGCCTATCTGCACGTCTGGATTCGAGAAGGTATGCGCGATGAGTTTGAAGGCATTGTCAGGGAGGGTTGTATCAGCATGAAGGAAAATGAGAATATCTCCCGTTGCCTTAAATGCTCCGGCATTACACTGGGTACCCCGGCCTTTGGCGCCGGTTGTCACGAGCGTATTTTCACCCTGAGCCAGAGTTGTGGTCCGATCTGTACTACCGGCGTCAGCAATTATTATTTCAACTTCTATTCTTTGCTTTCCAACGCTTCTGATCGCAGCCTGAATGCTTTTTTCTTCATTCAGTGTAGGTATAATTACAGAGTATCGTGGTTCGGGCATGGTCGTCGTTTTAAAAAATGGTACGTTAAAATAAAGTGAAATATTACCGCAGATTACGCAGATTACGCAGATTACGCAGATTTCACAGATTTTTTATGTGTAGCCGAGAAATTATTTATCTTATAAAGTGTATATGAATCTTTTAAAACGTAAGGATTGTTCTCCAAAATTAATAAGCAAACCAATTTCCTTACGGCTTGTTTTTAGACTATTAATTATTTGAGCTTCATCGATATTTGTTAATGTTTTTTGAGCTTTGATTTCAACAACTATCTCCTGAAGTATAATAAAATCGGGAATATAATATTTTTTCAATTTTCTGTTTTTATAGTAGATTGGTAATTGGGGTTGTGCTTTGAAAGGGATACTGCTTAAAGAAAGTTCAATTTCCAGGCATTCTTGGTACACGGCTTCTAAATGACCTGGCCCTATTGTATTGTGGACTTCCATTGCCGCTCCAATTATTTTCTGTGTCCTCGGATCTTTCTCCATTACATTTCCCCATTAGTTAGAGATAATTTAATCCTAAATAGAGTATGGTTGTATCTGTGCCATCCGCGAAATCTGTAGTTTCGTTTTTGGGGTTGCGGGTAAAGCCCGCGATAGAGCTTTCCGTGATCTTTTGTTAAATCAATTTTTGAATTGTCAGTGGATAGACCAATACACAACGATACTGAAAAATGCGGCAACAGGCAACGTGAAAACCCATGAAAGCAGAATCCCGGAAATCACTTTTGTGTTGGCTTGTTTTGTAATCAACCCAATTCCAAACAAAGAGCCCACCGATACATGTGTGGTTGAAACCGGAAAACCGAGACGACTGGCAAATATCACTAAAAATCCCGTAACAATATTTGCAGTCAGGCCCTGGCCGTGATTCAGGGGAGTAATTTTCTTGCTCATTGTTGTTGCTACTTTTTTGGCGTTAAGGAGACCGCCTGCCGCCATAATTAATCCAACCAAAAGCATGCTGAACTTAATATCGAATGCCTGAATAGCCAGAAGCATTGCAACGATCTTGGGCGTGTCGTTAAGGCCGCGGGCAAAGCTTACAATTCCTGCGCTGATGAAGTGATTCACATCGAGTACTTTTTGAGCATTAATGCCTAAAACCGAGCCGGTATAAACCTGGTGACAACTATTGCCGGTGTCGATCTGTAATTTGGTGCGGGCAACATTCGGAGATGTCAACACACCGGCTGACTGTGTTACAACCGAAACTTCCGGGGCTTCACTAATACAAAGGCAGGATTCTTTTTCCAGACCGGATTTAATGCGGCAAAACCGAAAAAAACTATATAAAATTGAGCCGAGAGTCAGTGCGATAAATGGACTCAAGATCAGCGGGAAGAAGAAGGCTTTCCCGAGTACAGAAAAATTTACCTCGCTGCCAACGGCTGCAATTCCGGCTCCAACCAGGGCGCCGGTTAATCCGTGGGTCGTGGAAATGGGCAGCCCCAATATGGTTGCCAACATCACAGCCAGCCCGGCGCCGAAGGCCACCGCCAGTAAAAATTCCGGAGAACCGGCCAAAGCATCGGGAACCAATCCTTTGCCCGAAAAATTTTTAATAAGCGATTGTGCCAAAAAAATTGAACAAACGGAACCGGCAAAAGTGGTTGTGGTGGCCAACCACAATGCCGGCTTGTACTCGGTAGTACCACTGCCGAAAAGAGTGGCAACACCTTTAAAATTGTCATTTGCGCCGTTTGCATAGGCCAGGAAGAGGGCGGCAAGAAATAGGAATAAAATAATTATCATGGAAGCAAAATTTCCTTAAATTAATAGTAGTTTAGTCTTTCCTGATGGTGGTTGAGAGAAAGTTAAGAGTTTCTAAAACATCCCAATTGACAAGCTCTGCCTTCCATATTACGGATTGTTTGAATCTTTACCAAATTTAATTGAGTATTTCGGTTGCCGGCCAGAACGCCCACCAGGCAAACCAAAACGCATTATGCGCCGGAATTTGAGTCAACTGCGTGCCGTTAAGTGCACCGGAGATAGCTTGCCCCTTGAGGTTCCAGGTGCTGTTGGTTTCATTGTCGGTCATTTCAAATGGCTCACTTGTTTTGTGGGTAAAAGTTAATATTTGTCCGTTTACGTTGCGATCAAATGGTATGGCAAGTCTCTCCGATATATCGGAAACCACTAATATGGAGCGTCCGCCGTGTTCATCGTTTACAACCGGTTTTCCTTCAAGTTTGGAAAAAGGATATGCTTTCGGACTGTAGCCTTCTAAAATGCCTAAAACCATGTGCTTTGGCGGAAAGGCATTGTTAAGTGTACTTACCCGCAAAGGAAACAGAGGAAACGTCTGTTCTTCCCGATACGAACTATAAGGATACCGCGTATAATTACGATCAAACCCGGTGCGCGACGAGACGACTCTGGTATCAGGATACATCTTTTGCCACTGCCTCCAGGTTGTTTCTACAACCGGCAAAAGTTCCAGTTTGTCAAAACCTGAGTTGCGTTCCGGCGAATAAAAAACCATGCCGGTGCCGGTGAGCGGACAAAGGGTCACGATCACTTTTTGGCCGTTTATATTGTCATTAATAATTTCATGCCACCATAAAATGTTGTGAGGATAGGCCCTCACTTCGCCATCCATTACCACACCGAGAACAAGATCATTGTCTGCGACATAAGAAGCTTCGCCTGCATTTGGCTCCACGAAAGATGGCTCAACCGCAGGAATCCCATCCCTTGCAACACCCCCTGAAACAACCTGACCCGTCGGGAAATCACCCCATGTTGGGAAGTTCGGAACATCCGCCCGCGTGAAATACATTTGCGGAAAAAGTTCGCTGTTTCCGCCATCATGCTCACGGTCGAACATAACCAGGTTATTTTCAAAAAGTAATCCGGAGACACCAAAACCGCGTGATGTGCTGTTGCGGTCACCACTTGAGCCGCCCCCGCCCGATGAAACAGTAGTATCGCTGCTATTGCACCCGCTCATGGTAATTAAAAAAATCGTAATAAATGTGAAAAACAGTCTTTGCATGATTTACATCCCTTTTGGTTTTTTCAAAACTCTTGATAAATAATGTGCCCTCGTCCCCGGAATTTGAAGAACCACATTTGCAAAATACCCATACCACCGATTCGATAAATAGTATAACGGGACTATAAAAATAAAAATTCCCGGGATGTTTTTTAGATTTTTAAAAATTGAGACGTGCAATTGCAACCAGTATTAATTTTCGCTTATTACAGCCGGCAAAGGTTTGTTTAGTAGATTAATATAAGGCCGTTCCAGCCGCCCAAAAGCAGGCGTCTTGCACGGGCTTCGGGTCATCTCCTCGAACGGCGGCGCTGCGCGCATTATTTGGTATTGCCGCTCATCGCGGCATGCCTGTGGGGCTGCCCTCCGCAGAAGCCGGTTGAAAAAAGTGTGCCGCCAGGCTTCCAGCCTGCACTACCTTCCGTTGTAATATTGATATTTGTTTGATTTTTATTCGGTATTAGTTACCTTGCAATTCAAGAGAAAATCAAATTGCTAAGCAAAAATCAAAATTGAATATCATTTTAGAATCTGTCATCACCTGCCCCAATTGTGCTTTTCAAAAGCAGGAGACCATGTCCACGAATTCATGTTTGTATTTTTATAAATGCGAATCATGTAAAGCGCTGCTAAAACCGTACGCCGGAGACTGCTGTGTCTTTTGTTCTTTTGGCACTGTAAAGTGCCCACCCATTCAGGAAGGTGAATCGTGCTGTTAGCCCGGCATAAAAATTCTACTTAGTGTCCATCCGGGGTCGTCATTCCCGAATGTTCTTGTCGGGAATCCATTCATGGCTCGCGCTTTGTGCGATGCCGGAATCTCAACGGCCAAGGCAAGATTTTGAGCATAGAGATTCCGGTATGCCCCAAAAGCGGAATGACATCTTATACGGCCTTTTTCTTATTTGCAACAGCCTCCGAGAGAGAGATTCTTCGTACGGCGATGGTGGTCGTGAAAAGTAATAGATGGGATTTTGTACTCAGAAAGACGGATGATTTGCAGTTTTCGTTCAATCACTACTTAAAAACACATAAAAGCCCATGCCTGAATTACCCGAAATTGAAACCATTCGCCACGCCCTGTTAAAGCATCTGCCCGGAAAACGAATAGACAAAATTCTTGTACGCGATGCCAGGCTGCGCTGGCCGGTGGATGAAAACAAGCTCAACCAATTGCTGGTTGGGAACGAAGTGACGACCATAGATCGGCGCTCGAAATATTTGCTCGTGCGGTTGCAAAAAGAGTCGACTCTGATACTGCATCTGGGCATGAGCGGCCAACTGCTTTATATCACCGAATCCCGCCCGTTTGAAAAACATGACCATGTTATTTTCTATTTAGATGATGCCACCGAACTGCGTTTTCGCGACCCGCGTCGGTTTGGCATGGTGGATGCCATTGCGCCCGGCGGGGAAGCCGACTACCCGCGTTTGGCAAAGCTTGGCGCAGAGCCGCTGGATGAATCTCTGCAAGCCAAGGCGCTTTACGAGCGGGCAAAAAAACTAACACGCCCCATAAAAAACTTGCTCATGGATGCGAATTTTATTGTTGGCGTTGGCAACATTTATGCAAATGAATCTTTGTTTTACGCCGGCATCCGACCCGATAAACCAGCCGGGGACATTGCGGCCAAACAGTGGCCGGTTTTGTTGGACTGTATCCAAAATGTTTTAACTGAGGCCATTAAAAAAGGCGGCACCACGCTAAATGATTTTGTGAACAGCAACGGTGAGGGCGGTTATTTTCAACTTGAGCTGGCGGTTTACGGCAGAGTGGAAGAGCCTTGCCTGAAGTGCGGCGCAACAATTCAAAGAATTGTTCAAACCGGCCGCAGCACGTTTTTCTGCCCCACTTGCCAGAGATAGTTTGGGTGTGCTAACCTAGATCAACCCTTAACGCAGAGTGCGCGGAACACGCAGAGAATTTTGATTTTATCATTTAATAAAAATACTTTTAGAAGTCTTGGTATTATTCACATTTTCCCCCTTCGCCTTCCCCTTTCCCCGTTCTTTTGTTATCTTCACCCTGAGCGGAGTCGAAGGGCGAATGTTAGCAGCACAAAAATTAGTTGACCTCCCTCTTACTTTTGCTTAACTTAACCCCGCAGCATACTACCCTTTTGCAAAATGTTAAGCAGTTTTTCTGACTTAAAATAATTCCTGAACAAACCAAGAAAGACAGCCCGATACTTCTGGCCGTCATTCCCGTACGCTTCCCCTATAATGGCATTCGAGGACAAGCCTGGCGGGAATCCATGAAAATGGGTAAAGTCTGGATGCCCGATTACAGCATTCGGGCATGACAATGCCGTTTGTTTTCAGGTTTTTCTCTCTGCGTTCTTTGCGCCTCTGCGTTGAGCCGTTTTGGTTGTAGGTTAAATGCCACGCACTTTGGAAGTGCGTGGCATTTTTATTATACCCAAAAATTAGTTGACCTCGCTCTTACTTTTGCTTAACTTAACCCCGCAGTCTTCTACCCTTTGGCAAAATAAGGAAAAATCATGCATGATTTGGACGTGATCCGCGACATTGAGCGGCAAATAGAAATACCGCTAAAAAAAGTAACTCAAGCTGAACTCCTTCAAAATCCCAACGCTGTTTTGCGCGTTTACGCCACCGACAATAACGGCAACCTGACCGGCCTGCGTCTTGACTATACTGGTTTTGCTGATCCCGCTTTGTTAATCCAACAACCTACGCTTAAAACTTTGCGGCTGCAGGGGGCATGGGCGATTTCTGACTTTGGGTTTTTAAAAGAGCTCAAAGGCCTGACCACGCTGAAGCTCGACGACAACAAAATTTCCGATGGGTCGTTTTT
>JAJDAE010000009.1 GCA_029262035.1 Candidatus Zhuqueibacterota bacterium | reverse complement strand
CCGGGACAGACTCAATCCGTCGGAAGTCCATATAGCGTAACTTTTATTGCCAAGGATAATAGAGGGGGCTTGGACGCTGAAACGATAGACATTACCGTTTTAAATGCAAATAATCCACCGCGCATTGCTTCCTTTTCGCCGCAGACTTTGGAGATGCCTTTCATAAAAGGTACAAATCTGGTTTTTCAGGTAACAGTTGAAGATCTGGATAATGAATCTCCTGCCTATACCTGGTTACTATTTGAAGGCCCTGGAGATGATAGTGGCGAGCTGGTATCAACTTCACAATCCTATACAATGAACACATCAAACCGTGACCATGCAACATATGTTGTTCAGATTAGAGTGACAGATGGCCAGGATGCTGATACGTTAAGATGGTATATTGATTTGATTACTTCTGTTGATCTGGCCAGCTTCTCCGGGAATTTTGAAGGATTTGACGGCGTGCATATTTCATGGTCAACCAGCCGGGAAACTGACAACACCGGGTTTGATGTTTCGCGCAGTACTTCTGAAAATGGGACTTACGAGAAGGTGACCTCAAAATTAATACCTTCTTCAGACAAGGGTGAATACAGCTTTGTTGATAACTCAGCTAAAGCCGGAGGCACGTATTACTATAGACTTGAAGATGTGAATATTAATGGCGTGAGAACAGAGCACGGACCTATTTCAATTAAAATTACCGCACCTGAGAAGTTTGAACTCAGTCAAAATTATCCAAATCCGTTTAATCCGGAAACGAAAATTCGTTACCAACTACCAAGCGCCAGCCTTGTTCAAATCAGAATTTTTGATGTGCTTGGCCGGGAGGTGAAAACTTTGATTAATCAGGATGTTGAAGCAGGTTATCATATAGAAACCTGGAATGCCCTTAATAATGATGGCGTTCGGGTGAGCTCAGGTGTTTATTATTACTATATAAGAGCAGGTGAGTTTAAAATTACCAAAAAAATGCTTCTTATGAAATAAACTTTTAAGATGGGTTGGTACCTAAGCCAGCCCATCTGTTTTTTTGTTGGGTGTATTGTAAAAATGATTCAGACAAGCGGATGTAAGTTTTAAGTGGGAACAGAGTCGGAATATGAGAGTAAATTGGTTTTATTTGAGCGTTCCTACCCATTTCTATATTAATCCAGATTTAAAAATTTCTTCACCAATCTTAAAAGTTTAAAGGAGTATGTATCCATGCAAAAAGGATTAACCTCGTGTATTTTGCTTCTATTGATTTTGTCAACTGGTTCAGTCCTTGGACAAGTAAGAGTTATGCCGTTGGGCGACTCAATAACAAAAGGTGCAACAGGTTCTTCACCGCAAGGTGGTTATCGCGATGACTTAGAAACTCAGCTAGATAATGCTGATATTAATTTTATATATGTGGGTGAAGAAAGTGATGCGGTTGGATCACATCAAGGGATTAACGGGCAAACATCTTCTGATATAAATGCTTCCATCTCAGGTTGGCTTGCAACCACAAATCCCGATATTGTGATTTTGCATATCGGTACAAATGATATTTCAGTCGATCGGCAAACTTCATTAATTATTAATGATATTGATTCTATAATTGAAAAGATAGGCACATCCAGAAGAGTTATTCTTTCGACGATAATTCCCCGACAAGACGGGCGGGACGCAGCAACCACAACCTTGAATGAATCTATCACCGCTTTAGCAACTCAGAAATTGAATGAGGGATTTCAGGTAACACTTGCAGATCCCAACTCTGCTTTCAAGGAGAATGGAAGTTGGCAAACAGTGTATATGTTTGATGACTTACATCCCAATAATGCAGGTTACGGTGTACTTGCAGGCGAGTACTTTGATGCGATAAATGCAAATGCCGTTACAGGTTTGGTCTCAGATGATTTTAATAGAGGCACACTCGGTTCTGACTGGACAACAGATGGAAGTTTAGGAATCGACAATGGCGAATTAACCAACTCCAGCCTTGGCTCAACCTGGTTTATGGGTGTATTTAACAGAATTACCAGCCCCGAAGAAGTCTACGCCGTTTATGGTGGAACCGCAGATACTGATGGCATAACCAATAGCGGTTTGGCGTTGATGCTTAGTGAAAATTCTACATCAGCCAGTGGATACTTTATGCGGTACAATCACGGGAATGGCCGTTTTGAGTTATTTTTGATCATTGGCGGGTCGGTAGGAAATTTAGTTACTTCGACTTCATCCGGCATTACAGTTGTGCCGGGAGATACATTTCATGTAAATATATCCAAAGAGCTCAACCGGCATGCTTTTGATGTTTTTGTAAATGGACAAACGGCGGTTCAATTGTCTGACCCTTCAAAAAGTCAGGGAAATGGTACTTCACTCTACTCGGGCATGATGATGCGGGGTAGTGAAAATAATAACATAACCTGGTTTGCTACTAAACCAAGTCAGGATTTTATAGCACCAGGCGCAGTTTTTGATTTGGCGGTTAGTGCACAAACGGCGAATGCAACCCTTACCTGGACAGCGCCAGGTGACGATGCTTATTCAGGAAACTCTGTTACCACTTATGATGTCCGGTTTTCCGAGGCACCCATCAATGAATCGAATTTTGCATTTGCTCCTTCAGTCGCAAGCCCGACTCCGGTATCTCCGGGAGCACAGCAAGAAGTAACCATTTCAGGCCTTTCCGGATCTACAACCTATTATTTTGCTGTTAAATCTCGGGATGACTCCGGTAACAGGTCGTCAATATCAAATGTTGCCTCTCAATCGACTGGCGATGTATTGTGTGTTAATGATGACTTCTCTGGTTCTTCAGTTAGCTCAGATTGGTTTGCAGGCTCTGAGTTTAAAATAGTCAATGGCGAATTGTCTAATACAGCAATAGATGACAGTTGGAGCCATTTTTCAATTTATACTCAAAAAAAACAGCGTGACAATGGTATCGAGGTCTCATATGATTTTGGACTTGGCGTCACGGCGGATGGCATAGGCGGTATGGGTATTGGAATGATGTTTGACACTGCTACGAATAGTCCCAATGGATACCTTTGTTACATTAAGTCAACGAATGAAATTCGTCTTTTTTCAATTGTATCGGGAGTCCCTATAGACATAATCGATGCAAAAAGTAGCGGTACAAGCTTTCCCCAAGGAGGAGATAGATTCAAAGTTATTCAATCCAGCGACAGTGAGGCACACCTGTTTGATTTTTATGTAAATGACACATTTGCAGGCCGCTTGGCTGATTCCAGTAAAACCTTTGGAAATACTTCAGAAAAGTTCGCTGGTGTTATGTTACGTGGTAATCGCAATAATAATATTGACAATTTCGAGTTTTGTGGAGAGCCGGGTATCTTAACTGCACTAATAGTGCAATCGGGCAGCAACCAATCAGGGGCTGTCGGGGAGCTTCTCCCACAGTCGATTATTGTAAAAGGTATCGATGAAGATGGAATTCCCGTTGGCGGTGAAAGAATTGATTTTGATGTAGTTGCCGGTGGCGGTTTGATTAAAACAATCACCGATAATAGTAATATTTTTATTGAAGCTGAGGATGGAGATATTGAAGCTCCAATGGAAATTAAAAGCGGTTCCGGTACTTCAGGCGGGCAATATGTAGTTACACCCAACTTGCCCGAACAAGGCTCTGTAACCTTTACATTTGTTATATCTGATCCGGGATCGTATCGAATTTGGGGGAGATGTCGACCGAATTCCGGTTCTGACGATTCTTTCTATTTTTCATTTGATGACGAAAATGATGCGAACAATGTCTGGGATCTTTTTCAGGAAAATTATCCTGGTCAGTGGGAATGGGATCTTATGTCTCTCCGCGGTGACGGGGGTAGTGGTGGTTCCCCGGAAATCGATCCGGTGACTGTTCAATTCACGGCGGGACAACATACATTAAGACTTAGAACACGAGATGCTAATACAAAACTTGATAAAATTTTAATCACAAAAAGTCTGCAATTTATACCAAGCGGGACTTCGGAAGATGATACACCAATTACCAATGATAATGGGCTTGCCATAGTAAACTGGCAGATTGGAAATACCATTGGCATTGATAATAATCAACTTGAAGTTAAGGCTTTAGATCAACCGGGAGTCCCGTCAGTATTCGTTTTTGCATCGGGAACGCCGGACTCGGCCGCGAGTATTACGAAAATTAGTGGTGATAACCAAAGTGGGGGCCCGGGGACACAATTACCGGATCCTCTGGTAGTAGAACTTAAAGATCAATTTGGAAATTTGGTTGGCCCAAATGTTGAAGTTAATTTCAATGTCGTTGTTGGTAATGGTTCTATTGCTCCGGGCAATCCTGTTTTAACGGATAGCCAAAGCCGTGCTTCGGTTATGTTAACAACTTCTACGAGTACTTCAACCACACAGGTATTGGTTACCTCCCCCGGGTATACCGGGGCGGACGTACTTTTTACCTCAACCGCTTCGGTTGGAGATGCAAGTTCTATTGAGTTAGTGAGCGGCGCCGATCAGAACGGGTCAGCCGGAAAAGCGCTAGCCAATTCTTTTAGTGTGGTTATTAAGGATCCGATTGGCGGATTGGTTTTAGGTCATGATGTAATTTTTACGGTCATAAATGGCGGTGGAAACTTTAGCGATTCCTCGCAAGTTACTTTGCAAAGTAATTCATTGGGAATTGCAGAAGCTATACTCACACTTGGGCCGGCAACTGCGGCTTCAAATACTGTTCAGGTTTCTTCATCTCATAATGGCGTGCCACTAACTGGTTCTCCGGTAACGTTTATAGCGAACTCTGCAGCGCCACAAACCTTAGAAGCTATCTCTGATACGAGCCAAACAGGTCCGGTAAATCTGTCATTAGCAGACTCAATTAAAGTCCGGGCGTTGGATGCACTCGGTGAACCAATCTCCGGACAGCAGGTTACATTTAGCGTGGTAACAGATGGTTTCGAAAATGGCAGTTTAAATGACTCCCAAACCACAGTAACAACTTCAACGGGTAATAACGGCATTGCAAAAGTCCAATGGCGTTTAGGCAATAAAATTGGTACAAATAATAATAAAATCACCGCAATTGCTGAGTACAATTCCCAGCCTTTGGATGGCTCCCCAATTGAGTTTTTAGCAAGCGCAGAAGTTGGGAGTGCGACACATTTGTTCGAAGTTTCCGGTAATAACCAGTCCGGTCTTATTCAGAATCCACTGAATGAGCCATTTTGTGTCAAAGTAACAGATGGCCAGAATCCGGTTGCAGGTTGGCCGGTTACTTTTACGGCCACAGTTGGTGGTGGTAACTTTTCCGGGAATCCGTCCGTGGAGGTAGCGACTGATGCAAATGGAGACGCTTGTGCTGTTTTAACTTTGGGCGTTGCAGCTGGTACACCTCAGAATCCTTTTAATAATATCGTTGAGGTTTCAGCCGAAAATGGTGGCGTTATTTTACAAAATTCACCGATTGAATTCCAGGCTTCTGCGGTGGCTAGCGATGCTGGTGCCCTGGAATATGTTTCTGGAAATGAGCAATCTGGCAGAGCAGCCATGTTTCTCGCAGACTCCGTGCGCGTTAAGGTCACCGATGGCACTTCCGCCTCAAACGGTATTGCTGACCATCCGGTTGTATTTAAAATAACCGGTGGTGGAGGAAGTATTAATGGTACAACATCCGCTGATACACTTGTTCAGGTAAATACTAATGTAGATGGTGTTGCATCTGTGGCGTGGTATATGGGTGGCGATTTAACTCAGAATGCACAAAAACTTCAGGCATCCGCTAATGATGGTATTAACCCGCTTACCGGTTCCCCGATTGTTCTACAGGCAACAGCAACGCCAGGTGTTCTCGATTCATCGGCTTCGTTTTTAACCAGTGAATTTGATAGTGTTGCGGCAGATGGAATTTCAAAAACTAACATTACTATAACTTTGACGGATAAATTTGGTAACCCTATTCCGGGTGAGGCTATTACGCTGGTTGTTTCCGGAACAGGTAATTTTATCCAACAGCCGGTTAGTTTAACCGATGAAAACGGACGGACTGTAGCTTCAATCGCGTCTATTAAAGCGGAAGTAAAACAAGTCAGTGCGCGAATTATAGGTGGTGCCAGCTTAACCAATTCAATTGCCATTAAATTTACTCCGCTTGCTCCGGATAGAATTGCAATTTCGGGCGGAAATAATCAGACCACCAATATCGGAACCGCGTTAAATAATCCATTGGATGTTTTAATCACCGATAAAAATCACAACCCGATACCTGGTATCAGCGTTACTTTTGAAATAGTTACCGGTGGTGGATTTTTCCTAACACATGAACAAATTGGGACTGTTGTTCCATCTCCAGAGGTGCAAACCAGTATGACTTCACTTTCTGACTCCAATGGAGTGGCTCACATTTTTTGGGCTTTAGGTGGCGATGCGGGTATAAATGTTTGCCGCGCCCTATCGGTACATAATGGTAGTGCATTAATTGGCTCACCTGTGGCTTTTAGTGCTACGGGTATTATTTCAAATCCAACTCAGGTTGAATATTATGATGGAAACAATCAATCTGGCTTGGCCGGGCAACCGCTTGTAAACCCATTAAAAGTAAGAGTTACGGATAATAATGGGTTTTCAGTATTCAATGTGCCAATTACTTTTACAAAAATTATTGGCGATGGATCTTTCAGCGGCAATACATCAATTATTGCTTTAACCAACTATATGGGAATTGCAGAGGCCATTTATACATTTGGAACTGAAATGGGGATAAACTCTATCCAAGCTTCAAATGGCAGTCTCGCGGGTTCGCCGATAAACTTTTTGCTCACAACATTGGCTGGCCAGCCTGCCATTCTCAAAAAATTCTCCGGAGCTGATTTAACTTCTATTGTTGGCTCAATCATCCCAATTTCAGTTCAGGTAACAGATATTTATGCAAATCCTGTACCCGATGCAAATATCAGTTTTGAAGTGATATTAGGTGGAGGCTCAATTGCCAATGCAGAAAACACAACAAATGATACTGGTATTGCCCAGGCATTTATTCAAATGCCAACCCAGTCGGGGAAAATACAAATTAGGGTTGAGTCGACAGATTTACCTAATTTTTACACTGTTTTTACTTTAACCGCAGTTCCGGCGCCGGCCGCTAAGTGGGTTGAATTCGATGGCAATAATCAGCAAGGAACCGTAGGCAAAGAATTGGTCTATCCATTTCAAGTACAAATACTGGATGTTTACGATAATCCCGTTCCGGATTATAGCGTGAACTGGTTGAGTTTTCTTGGGGGCGGAAGTCCTCCTTCAGCGACAATTGAGTCAGACTCTAATGGAGTGGTTTCCTTTTATTACTCTTTAGGTGCACAACCCGGCCCCAATCAAGTCTCGGCCGTATCAATTCTTGTTCCTTCAACAATTACTTTTGAGGCAACAGGTGTAACCAATAATTATCCTGTATTTGCTGAGATTGCAGATCTGGAAGTTATTGAAGGTGATTTAATTCAATTCTCGGTTACAGCAACCGATGACGATGGCGATCCCTTAATTTATGAAGCCTCAAATTTGCCATCCGGAGCGCAATTTGATGCCAGCACCAGAAGTTTTACCTGGATACCTTCGCAAAATCAAGCTGGTATACATGAAGTGGAGTTTTTGGTCAAGGAAGCTTCGGGCACCGGGTTTGATTCCGAGTCTGTTAAAATTACAACTAGCAAGCGCAACCGGCCGCCAGTTATAACTTCATTTTTCCCTGAAATGCTGAGCGATGAATATTTCAGACTTGGCCTGGTAGTAAATTTTTCAATTACTGCTGAACAGGAAGATAATGATCCTTTAAACTATATCTGGACAGTACTTTCCGGCAATAGTTCAACACCGCAGTTTGTTTCTACAACATCGAACTATGCGATGAACACGGTAAACTTTCAAAGAGGTACTTATGTTATTAAAGCTCAGGTAAGCGATGGCAAGGATATCGATACTACCAGGTGGGTGATTGACCTTGTAACTTCCGTTGAGCTATCAGCGTTGACGGCACAATTCCAGGATTATAATGGTATCTCGGTACAATGGGCTACCAGCCGCGAGTTAGATAATACCGGCTTTAACCTTCTAAGAAGCAACACGGAGGATGGTAGTTACATCAAAATCAATGATAAACTGATAGCGCCAAAATCTAAAGGCGAGTATAATTTTTCTGATGGCGAAGTGAAAGTTGGGAAACGCTATTTTTATATGCTGGAAGATGTGGATATTAACGGAGTAAAAACAACTCACGGTCCCATATCAGTTTTGGTAAATGTGCCGGAGAAATACGAATTAAGTCAAAATTATCCAAATCCGTTTAATCCAACTACCAAATTGAGATACCAGGTGCCGAAAGCCCAGAGTGTTAAAATTCTGATTTATGATATTTTGGGTAGAGAAGTGAAAACGCTTTTGGATGCGGATGTTGAAGCAGGGTACCATGAAATTACCTGGAAAGCGCAAAACAACTCAGGTATTCCGGTAAGCGCCGGCGTTTACTACTATCATATTCGTACAGAGAGTTTTAAGGAAACAAAAAAAATGCTGCTAATGAAATAAATTTATATTCAAATTTACTTTTAAAAGGCTGAAAATTATTTTGATTTTCAGCCTTTTTTTATTGGTCTTCCCTTCAATTCGGTAGATGTTTTTGGTGTACGAAAAGTTTCCATATTGATTTTTACTGTAGATATTTTAAATTCTTGAAACTTAAAAATATTGATTTTCGGAAATATAAGATTTTGAAAATAGCTATTACCGCAGATTTACATTTAATGACCAAGTCCAGAAACCCCGAGCGTTACAGGGGGTTCGAGAATGTGCTGGAAGCAATGCTTGAAAAGCAAATTGATCATTTAGTACTTGCCGGGGACACCTTCGACGCTTCCGGCCGGAACTACGCCGAATTTGAGGAAATCTGCCAGCGGGGAAAATATAAAAACATTCAAATTAACATATTACCAGGCAATCACGATGTGGATTTGAATACCAAGTCCATGAGTAGTTCCAATGTTGAAATTATTACTAAACCTGTTATCCGGAATTTAGATGAGCATACACTGCCCATATTGTTCTTGCCATATCATAAGCATTCGACTATGGGTGGTTTTATCGCTGAAAAAAAATCAGATCTTCCTGCCGGTAAATGGATTCTGCTTTCCCATGGTGATTGGATAGAAGGCTTGCATGAACCCAATCCATTTGAGCCGGGCGTGTACATGCCGTTAACAAGAAGCGATTTGGAAACCTATCGTCCCGCACTGACAGTGCTGGGACATATTCACAAACCCTATAACGCGGAAAATGTATATTATACCGGTTCGCCCTGTGGCCTCGATATCCGTGAAACCGGGCGCCGCAGGTTTTTAATTGTTGATTTAGAAACCGCCTCTGTGGAGTCTGTGCCCGTTGCCTCGGATTTCATTTATTTCAATGAAACGTTTATTGTTTTACCCGTGGCAGATGAAAGGGAATTTTTGCAACAGAAAATTGAAAATAGAATTCAAGGTTGGCAGTTAAGCGTTGAAGAAAAAACTAAAGCCAGACTACAAATACGCCTTATGGGATTTACTTCAGATAAAAATGAACTGCAAAAAACAGTTAAGAACTGTTTCAAAGATTTTCAATTTTATAAGGAAGGTAAGCCTGATCTTTCGCAAGTTTCTCTCGCAGACAATGAAAATCTGACTGAAATAATACAACGCGTGTCGGCAAAAATTCAACACCTCTCCCCAGATTTGAAATATTTTCCTGATGTGGAAGCTATCTACATGCACGCGCTCCAAACAATTTACGGAGGTAAAGTTGCCCGTACGGATTGAAAAAATTCATGTCCAAAATTTAGGGCCGCACAACCGGTTTGCATTTGAGTTGGGTCAGCTGAACCTGATATACGGCCATAATGAAAACGGTAAAACATTTTTGGTTGAGTTTATTATCCGTGCTCTATTCAAGAATCAAAAGAAGTGGAGTTTGCGTCAATCTGATGGTTCGGGCAAAGTATTCGTCTCGGGCCTGGGGGGTGGCAAAATGGTAGACTTTTCTCCGGTATCTGAAAAGAAAATAGAAGATTTTTGGCAGGATAGCCAGATCGGTTTGCCTCCTGATTTTTCCAAGCTTTTAGTTGTGAAAGGCGCAGATGTTGATCTTGCGAAAGTTAATGGTGGAATCGATAAAACCATCATTAAAAACTTTTTATCGAATAAGATAGTTCTGGATAATATTCAAAATAGAATTTCAAAGACGATTCAGAAAGCCTCCTATAAAGACGGGTTTATTTCTGGATTCCGTGTTGGTGAGCTATCGGCACGCAGTGATTTTGAGTCCGACCTCAAAAAAATAGAGCAGCTTTTTTCACAAATTGACAAAGGCTTTTCAGGTGGAAAAATTAAAGAGTGCAAGATGAAACTTGAACAGCTGAGTGCCGGGAACGAAACAATGCAACTCGCCAAACGAAATCTGGCCTACAAAACAGAGAATGAAATTGTAGCTTTGAGACAGCAGTTACACAAGGCTTCAATTGAAAGAATTTTGGATATCAAAAATCAATTTTCCCAATATAAAGCTAACCTTCAAGCATTAAAAAGAAAAGAACTTTTGCAAAAGAAGAATGAACAAAGCAGCGAACATTATGAATGGCTTAAAAGTGCGCAGACTGTCTATCAGAATAACCTATCTCAGGAAGCCGAACAACCGCCTGCTTATTTAGTGATTTTAATCGCTTTGTTAATCATTGCGGCTGGGGTGTTATCCTTTTTGAAATTGCCGATTTATGCAATTACCTCTTTGGCAGTTGCCCTTATCAATGGTATAATATATTTCAGACTTAATCAGAAAATGCTCTCACAAGCACTAGGAAATCATGAAATTGAAAACATAGGCAGGAAATTTAGTAAGAACTTTAAACGCGATTTTAATGGGCTGGCAGATATTTCCGATCAATTGCAAAAAATGGAAGATCATTATAATGACGCCCGCTTATTAAAACGGCAAATTGACGACGACTGTGAGGCGTTGAATAAACAGGAAATAGAAATCAGTGAACAAATTAATGATTTAGCCGAAGAAACTGTTGAGCTTAAAAGCTGGGATGAGTTGCTGCTTAATTTTGAAGAAGAAGCGAGAAGCCTGGAGCAGCAGTTAAAGGAGAAGGAGCATTTTGGGGCCAGGCTTAATATTGAACCTGCTTTGCATGTTTCGGATAAACCCATCCATGAGTTTAATCAGGAAAAGGCCATCCAAATCGAAAATGAGATTGCTGAAACAGAAAGAACCATCGACTCGGAAAATCAAAAATTGGAGAGTCTGAAGCAACTTCTCTGCCAGGCAACCGGCGATGATATAAACGACTCCTGGGAAGACATTATTTCGAATTTGCGGGGAATACGTCTCCGAACAATAGAACAGTTGAAAGACCGAACCGCTGAGATTTTGGGCAAATTAGTTGTAAACGAGGTGCTTGAAGAATTCAGGACAGAAGAGGATATAAAAATTGAAGCCAGTCTTAATTCCGAAATTGTGCAAAAGCCGATTTTTGAACTGACGAATCGTTATGAAAATCTTGTGCTTGAAAATGGCAAGTTAGTTGTTTCTGATGATTTTAATTCATTCGAACTTGAGCAGCTCAGTTCCGGAGCCCAGGAGCAAATCCTGTTGGCGCTACGCATTGGTTTGTCACAGCATTTAACCAAGGGCGAGCCGATGTTTTTAATTCTGGATGACGCCTTTCAGTACTCCGACTGGCGCCGCCGCAAGTTTTTGATGAACAAAATTGTTGAACTGGTGCAAAACGGCTGGCAGATTATATACTTTACCATGGATGACAATATTAAAGCGTTGTTCGAACAAAGCGGCAAAGCCTTTGGCGATGATTTTAAATTGATTAATCTGAATCCGAAACAAAAAACGGCACGGCAGCTAGATATTTGAAAATTTTTTAAGGTGAAAGCTTTAAAACCCTTGCTTTTCTATTGATCATTTGGCACTATTTGAGCACTGTGAATTTTTTTCATTTGTGCAGAACTTTTCATCACAATTATGTAAGGTCTCCTTAAAAAGTCAGCTCGCCCGATAGAATAATGGGTGTTTGAGGAACACGATATGGCTTAAAAGGCATACTTTTAAACATTTTTATCTCAACCGCGCTAATTTTCAAAAAGCACAAAAATATTACCCTCAGA
>JAJDAE010000080.1 GCA_029262035.1 Candidatus Zhuqueibacterota bacterium | reverse complement strand
TTAATTTGATGCAGAAATTGTTTCGCGCTGCATTTTGAATAGTAATTGTCCGCAGAAACGTAGCCATTGATGGGAGCTGTGCAGAGGTCATCGAACATTCTAATGCTTGTGTACAACGGGAATTTAATTTCTCTGAATTCCGGGTATTTCTCGCCTCTTTCTTTCATTTCTTTTTTCAGCCTTCTGGTAAACCGATACTCGTAAATTTTGTTAGCCGGTTCACTGATTTTGTCGGCGCATTCAGCCAATTCAATCGGCGGCGTAACAGCAATTGCGCCACACAATTCTGCAGGAATATCTTCTTTACCTTCACCCAACAATTTTAACAGCGCGTTGCCGCTTAATGAAAAACCAATGGCAATGAGCGGTGTTTCGGGTAGAAGTTCTGCAATTTTTTCGAGACAAAGATTGATGTCATCGCTGCGCCCGGAGTGGTAGGTGCCGTGGGCAAGGCCTTCGCCCGCACCACAGCCACGATGCTCCATCCGGAAAACCTGCCAGCCCCGTGCACCGAAAAGTATGGTCAGTCTGCGCATATAAGAGGCATCTGCACTGCCTGCTAATCCATGCATTAGCAGGATGGATTTCCTTAACGGGCTTTTACGAGTCGCCTTATTTTCGTGCAGGATAATGGTGTCCCCATCCGGCGTTATGACCCGATGTTTAATGGATGCCCTGATGTGTCCGTTTTCAGGCAAATAGTAACCAACAATTGTTTGCAAGTGGCCGCCCGCGAAAAGAGGGTGGGGGGTAAAGGGGCTTAGTCCGTTTTGTATCATATTGTAGTTTACGTTTTTTAAACCGACAACCGCGTTTAATGTAAATATCTAAATAATTTTCAAAAATAACATACTTTTTTTAAGTGTCCATAAATTAATCATTTTTTTGTTGACAATTTTATCTGAATTCACTATCATCTCCCCTTGTTTATGAAAAATAATTAATGTATCAAAATAAAAACTCGATCATTGAGTCGGATCTGGTTCTCATCCACATTGAAAATAAACCCGCGTTCTATGGACGGGTGGAAGAAATTACAACGGATGTAAAGCCGAAGTGGTGGCGGGTTAAGTTTTTATTCCTGACCGTTCCCTATCAAGTATCAACCTGGACACTCGACAACGAGCAAATTCGCGGTGCGGATTTTACCATGGGTGGAACGCCCATGAGAATCGAAAAAGTTGTGGTTCAGGAAGTTGAAGAGAATGACAAGCAGGACTTGGAAAGTCCGCAAGAGAAAGATGAGCCAAGCCGTAAAGCAAGGGTTCTATCTCTTGGTGAAAACAAGAATAAAACGAATGAGTAGTTTCTGAATCTGTGTTTGACTTTTTGCTTTTAATAAATATTCGAATCTTCTAAAAATAAACTAATATATAAAAAGAATTTGGTGACGAGTTTTATGACTTTTTTAGTTAGTAGTCTTTTTTTAACTTCAACACGGATATAATTCCCCTATGTCCCAGATTTTTCACCCAAGTACAAACGCCTTTGCCAAAGCAACCATCTTCGGCGGAGTATTTATTTTAGGTATTTTAGTGTGGGCTCTGTTGACCATGGAGCGTTCATCCTATTTTACTCAAGCGAAGGTTGTGAAAGATCAGCCGGTTCCATTTAGTCACAAGCACCACGTTGCACAACTTGGATTAGATTGCCGGTACTGCCATACTTCGGTTGAGGAAAGCAACTTTGCCGGGATACCTTCTACAAAAACTTGTATGGCCTGTCACTCTCAAATTCATACAAATGCTGAAATATTAGAACCGGTTCGGGCAAGCTGGCGTTCCGGAGAATCACTCCAGTGGACGCGCGTCCATGACCTTCCCGATTTTGTTTATTTCGACCACAGCATTCATGTAAAAAAGGGAATTGGTTGCGAAAGTTGTCATGGGCCCGTTGGTGAGATGGCTTTAACCTGGCGCGAGCATTCTTTAAACATGGAGTGGTGTTTGGAGTGTCATGATAATCCGGAGCAATTTGTGAGACCGCGTGAATTTGTTTTCACAATGGATTGGAAGCCGACCGGGGATTCTGAAACAATGAGAAATGAGTTAGCCAAATTGTACGAAGTAGAAAGTCTAACAAACTGTTCTGTTTGCCATCGTTAATTATTGGAAATAATGATAGATATTCAGGTAGATAGGCTTTCGCCTTTTAGGCTGTAGAAGGAACACACATGCGAGATCATACGAAACTTCGAGCTTTTGAGTTAGCCGACAAGTTGGCATTATCAATTCAGCCTTGCCAAACGGTTGGGATATTTAAAGGAGCATGACAAAGTAAATAATAACGAGTCAATAATTGTAGAAACTGAAAAGGTCTTAGGCGCTTTGATCAGAGCGTTGCGCAAACCTGACAGCCTACAGTCTAAACACCTGAATAATTGAAAACAATGAAAGATAAAACTATAAATTCTTCTAATTTAGCAAACATACGACAAAAATTGAACAACAAACAAGGCAAAGCTTATTGGAGAAGTCTTGAAGAGTTGGCCGATACTGAAGAGTTTCAGCAATATCTTCAAAATGAATTTCCATCTACGCCGTTTGAAGGCGGCTCCGGTTTGGATCGTCGACGCTTTCTGCAGCTTATGGGTGCCTCAATGGCATTTGCAGGTTTGAATGCTTGTACACTTCAACCCAAAGAAGTTATTTTGCCTTATGTGCAGGCGCCGGAAGAAATGCTGCCGGGCAAGCCCCTGTATTTTGCCTCAACATTTTGTCTTGGTGGTTATGGCACAGGCGTTTTAGTTGAAAGCCACGATGGCCGCCCAACAAAAATCGAGGGCAATCCCGACCATCCATCCAGTTTAGGTGCGACGGATATTTTTGCACAGGCTTCAGTTTTAGAACTTTACGATCCCGACCGCGCACAGATTATTAAAAATGTCGGCAGAGTTGATACATGGGAAAATTTACTGGCTGTCATCAAGACCGAACTTGAAGCTCAAAAAGTAAGTGATGGCGCTGGCGTTCGTATTTTAACTGAAACCGTTACTTCGCCTACTCTGGCAAGTCAAATTCAAAATTTCCTGAAAAATTATCCGCTCGCTAAATGGCATCAATATGAGCCGGTAGGGCGGGATAATTTCAAAAAAGGGTCTCAACTCGCATTTGGCGAAAATGTTGACTGTCAATATGATTTCGAAAAAGCTGATGTTGTGCTGAGTTTAGATGCTGATTTTTTTAGTCATATTCCCGGTTCTCTGGTTTACTCACGTCAGTTTTCTTCCAGAAGAAAAGTTAATCATGATCACGTAAACATGAACCGGCTTTATGCCGTCGAAAGTTCCCCGTCGCTGGCTGGCACAATGGCTGACCATCGCCTTGTTTTCCGTGCGGGTCAAATTCCGGCATTCGCCGCAGCAGTCGCAAAAGAGCTTGGCGTTAATGTTAACGCACCTGAAGATTTCTCCGAAAAGAAAACCTGGATTTCAGCGCTTGTTCGCGATTTACGCAAGAATAGCGGAAAGTCCATTGTCATTGCCGGCGAACATCAACCGGCAGAAGTACATTATTTGGCACATGCTATCAATGCAGTTCTTGGTAACGTTGGCGAAACCGTTAAATACACTAAATCTGTCGAAGCCAAACCCATCGCCCAGTTCGACTCCATCGCAGAATTGGCTGTGGATATGGCCGCCGACTCGGTGGATTTTTTGGTAGTTTTAGGTGGCAACCCTGTATTCGATGCACCTGCAAATTTAAGTTTTTCTGAAAAAATGGGACGTGTTAAGACCCGATTGCATCTGAGTTTACATGAAAATGAAACTTCAGAACTATGCCACTGGTTCGTACCCGCTTCTCACTATTTGGAATCCTGGAGCGACGCCCGTGCTTTTGACGGAACCGCCTCAATTGTACAGCCATTAATTGCGCCGCTATATGCGACCAAGTCAGTGCATGAACTTTTGGCCGCTTTAAACGATAATGGCGGTAAGTCGGGTCATGACCTGGTTCAGGATTATTGGAAGAACCAACTACCCTCAGGCGCTTTCGAAAAAAGCTGGCGTAAAGCCTTGCACGATGGTTTAATCGCAGGCAGCCGGTATGCAGAGAAATCTGTGCGTGTTAAGAAAAATGTTAATTTGAAAATTGAAAAGTCAGCAAGTGCGCTCGAGTTTATTTTTCGGCCGGATCCAAGTATTTGGGATGGCAGATACGCGAACGTTGGCTGGTTACAGGAATTGCCCAAACCGTTGAGCAAACTTACCTGGGACAATGCCGCACTTGTCAGTCCGGCCACTGCTGAAGAGCAGGGTTGGGAAAACGGCAATGTCGTCAAAGTGAGTTCGGGTGAAGATCATGTAGAAATTCCGATCTGGATTTTACCCGGACATCCTAATAATTCCATCACAGGATATCTTGGCTACGGCAGAACTCTTTCCGGTGAAATTGCCAAAGGAACTGGTGTTAATATCAACCCTCTGCGAACTGGTTCAACTCCCTGGAATATAGAAAGCGTGACTGCTGAAAAAACCGACCGCAATTATTCTCTTGCGGGCACTCAGGACCACGGCAGCATGGAAGGCCGTCATTTGGTTCGCCAGGCCGACTTAAAAGAATATGTTGAAAATCCAAACTTGATTCACGAGATGGGGCATGATCCCGATCCGGAATTGACGCTGTATCCTCCTTTTGAATATAATGGTTATTCCTGGGGTATGGTTGTTGACCTGAATTCCTGTACCGGCTGTAATGCCTGTACCATCGCCTGTCAGTCTGAAAATAACATTGCCGTAGTTGGTAAGGAAGAAGTGCTCAACGGTCGTGAAATGCACTGGATTCGGGTGGATCGCTATTATGAAGGTGATATTGATGAGCCTGAAGCGCACCATCAACCGGTTATGTGCATGCACTGCGAAAATGCGCCGTGTGAAGTTGTTTGCCCGGTGGCAGCGACTACTCATAGCGACGAAGGGTTAAATGAAATGACCTACAATCGCTGTGTTGGAACCCGTTACTGCGCGAATAATTGTCCCTATAAAGTTCGAAGATTCAATTTCTACAAATATTCAGACTATGAAACCGAGAGTTTAAAGCTGCAGCGGAACCCGGATGTTACGGTACGTTTTCGCGGTGTAATGGAAAAATGTTCTTACTGCGTACAAAGAATTAACTCTGCCCGGATTGATTCTAAAAAGGACGAGCGTCAAATAGCTGATGGCGAAATTCTGACAGCTTGTCAACAGGTCTGTCCTTCGGATGCAATTATTTTTGGCAATATTAACGACCCCGAGAGCCATGTTGCCAAGTTAAAAGCTGAACATAGAAATTACGGTATTTTGACCGAGCTTGGTGTGAAACCCAGAACAAGTTATCTTGCAAAAATTAAAAATCCAAACCCTGAATTAGCGTAAATAAATGGCTGACAGTAAATCAAAAAAATCAAAATTTGAAAAAGCCCCGATAATTGAGCCGGGACATACTTACGGGTCAATTACCGACAAGATATCCAGCATTGTTCTAACTAAAAAAATTAGAAAATCCTGGCTTATAGGATTTAGCTTTTCGTTTATGCTGTTAATGGTTTTTCTGGGTTCAACCGGCTATTTGTTGATGAAAGGCACCGGTATCTGGGGTCTTAATGTGCCGGTAAGCTGGGGATTTGCAATCATCAATTTTGTCTGGTGGATCGGAATTGGTCACGCCGGAACTTTGATATCTGCTATTTTACTCTTGTTGCGGCAGGATTGGCGCACATCGATCAACCGTTTTGCGGAAGCCATGACGTTGTTTGCTGTGGCAGCCGCTGGTATGTTCCCATTGCTGCACATGGGCAGGCCGTGGCTCTTTTACTGGCTCATGCCTTATCCCAACACAATGGCGCTTTGGCCGCAATTTCGCAGCCCGCTGGTATGGGATGTTTTTGCGGTAAGCACGTACGCGCTTGTGTCTTTGCTGTTTTGGTATGTTGGCCTGGTGCCTGATTTTGCAACTTTACGTGATAGGGCAAAAAATAGAACCGCTCAAATTATTTACGGTACTTTGGCCATGGGCTGGCGCGGCTCTGCCGTACATTGGCATCGTTATGAAACAGCTTATCTACTGCTTGCGGGTTTAGCGACGCCGCTGGTTATCTCCGTTCATACCGTAGTTAGTTTTGACTTTGCGATGGGCATTACGCCCGGTTGGCATGCCACAATTTTTCCACCTTACTTTGTGGCCGGTGCGGTTTATGCCGGGTTCGCCATGGTGTTGACATTGTCAATTCCACTGCGCAAAGTTTATGGACTCGAAGACTTTATTACCATGCGCCACCTGAAAAATATGGCGAAAGTAATGCTTGCCACCGGATTGATTGTTGCTTATGGCTACATGATTGAAGCATTTACCGCCTGGTATAGCGGTGCAGAGTATGAAGAATATATGATTTTAAATAGAATGACCGGACCGTACAAACATTTGTACTGGGCATTGATTTTGTGCAATGTTATTGCGCCTCAATTTATCTGGATCAGCAAAGTTCAGAATAGCGTAATTGGTCTGTTCATTGTAGCAATGTTTGTGAATGTGGGGATGTGGCTGGAAAGGTTTGTCATCGTTGTCACGAGCTTGCACCGGGACTTTTTGCCATCTTCCTGGGATATGTATTCAGGAACTATTTGGGATTGGGCAACTTATATCGGTACCATGGGGTTGTTCCTGACACTATTATTTGTCTTTATCCGCCTGGTACCTGCCATTTCAATTTTTGAAATGCGTACCTTGGTAACCGACAGTGAAAAAGAAAGTTAACAAGTTTAATCAATTTCATCATTCGGCAATGATTTTGCCACCAAGACACGAAGGCACAAAGAAACAATAGATGAAATTTGAAAAATTATCAGAGAAGGAAGAAGAAATTGCCCAAAAGATAGTTGACTCGGCTTATACAGTTCATAAAAAGTTAGGTCCAGGTTTACTTGAAAAAGTATATGAGGTTTGTTTTTGTCATGAATTATCCAAAAGGGGTTTGCAATACCAAAGGCAAATAGAGATTCCTATAGTTTATGACGACATTAAATTCGATGAAGGTTTAAGATTGGACGTATTGGTTGAGGATTTAGCTATTTGTGAGCTAAAAGCAAGAGATGAAATAAATCCAGTTTGGCAGGCACAAATACTAAGCCATTTACAATTGACAAAGAAACGACTCGGTTTTCTTATTAATTTTAACGTCACTCTAATTAAAGATGGAATAAGAAGATTGGTTTTATAATCTTTGTGACTTGGTGGCTGTTTTTTTATAATTGCCGGACTTGGTTCAACAAGGTGTAATTTATTCAGGATAAGTATTTTGGAAGAAAAGAAACAAGAATTGTATGGATTGCTGGCGGAGTTTAAAACCTCTGAAGAATTAATTCATGCATCTGAAAAGGCCTATAAAGCCGGCTATAGAAATATGGATGCCTATACGCCTTTCCCGGTTGAGGAATTGCCTGAAGCCGTTGGGTTTAAGAAACCCGTATTACCACTTCTCGTTTTAATCGGTGCAATCACCGGTGGTGTTCTTGGTTTCATGATGCAGTATTACGCGTCAGTAATCAGTTACCCGCTCAATATTGGCGGCAGACCACTCAACAGTTGGCCTTCGTTTATACCAATTACTTTTGAAATGACAATTTTGTTTGGTGCTTTTACTGCGGTTTTTGGTATGTTTGCTCTGAATGGGTTGCCCAAACCATATCACCCGGTATTTAATGTGCCGCGTTTTAAGTTGGCTTCGCGCGATATATTCTTCCTTTGTATTGAAAGTGAAGATGAGAAATTTGAGATTGAAAACACCAAAAAATTTCTTGAGGACTTAAAACCTCGTGAGATTTTTGAAGTTGATCCTTAATTCATGATAATAAATTTTATAAGCATAAAATAATGACTAAATCAGTTTTTTTAATTTTAGTTTTAAGCTTCGCTTTACTGACAGCTTGTCGTCAGGACATGCATGATCAACCACGGTTTGAGCCGCTCGAACACAATACATTTTTTGCGAATCAGCGAGCATCCCGGCCATTGGTTGAGGGTACAGTGGCACGCGGATTTCTTCGCGAAGATGATCATTTCTACCGGGGACAGGTCGATGGTGGACTTGTCACAACCTTCCCGTTCGAAATTACAGCCGAAGTTTTACGGCGCGGGCAGGAAAGATACAATATTTTTTGCACCCCTTGTCACGATAAATCCGGCACCGGCCATGGTATGATTGTAGAGCGTGGCTTTCGTCCGCCACCTTCATTTCACATCGATCGATTGCGGGAGTTACCTGTTGGCCATATGTATGATGTTATCACAAATGGTCTTGGCGCGATGTATAGCTACGCCGAAAGAATTTCGCCAAAAGATAGATGGGCTATTGTTGCCTACTTAAGAACTTTGCAATTGAGTCACAATTTAACCGTTGAAGATATTCCTGAAGCAGCACATCAGGAACTACTTGGACAGGAATAGATGGAAAACTTAGAATCGATAAAACCACAGATTAATAAAATCCAAAACACTGCTCTGATCGTAGGTTTAGTCGGCATTGTAGCCACCGTGTTCGGAGCATTGTCAGCCCGCGAGCAATTTTTTCAATCCTATATTTTGGGGTATCTGTTTTGGATTGGTTTGCCCGTTGGCAGTTTAGCAATTATGGCTCTACATCACATGGTAAGTGGTGGCTGGGGATTTGTTATCCAACGAATTCTTGAGGCCAGCAGTCGTACGCTCCCTTTAATGGTGCTTCTGTTTATCCCGATTCTTTTTGGAATGGAGGAACTGTTTCTCTGGGCGCGTCCGGATGTTGTTGCTGTTGATGAGCTTTTGCAGCATAAAGAACCTTACCTGAATATCCCCTTTTTTACGGTACGGGCGGCTATTGCTTTTGGCGTATGGGGGCTTTTGATATTTTTAATAACAAGCTGGTCAAAGAAACAGGATAACGATTCGGATGGACGTTACACCGGAAGAATAGTTCGCTTGGCCGGACCGACATTTTTGATTTATATTATTACGATGACCTTTATGTCTTTTGACTGGGCAATGTCTTTAGATCCACATTGGTTTTCGACGATTTATGGATTTGTTTTTGTAATTGGGCAGGCGGTTTTGACGCTTTCTTTTGCAATTGTTTTGGTAAATAAATTTGGAAAGTTTAAGCCCATATCCGATTATATAGCGAAAAAACATACACACGATCTTGGCAATTTACTCCTGGCGTTTCTCTCACTTTGGGCCTACATGAATGCTTCACAATTTTTGATTGTATGGTCTGGTAATCTACCTGAAGAAATTCCATGGTACATTCACAGAATGAATGGAGGTTGGGGCAGCTTAATTGTTATTGTGCTGACTTTTCACTTTATTGTACCGTTCGCCTTGCTATTAATGCGTAGGAATAAGCGCAACGTCAATATTTTATCGAAGATAGCGTATGTGGTTATCCTGGTGAGGTTTTTTGATTTATTGTGGCTCATTGCTCCGAATTTCCATGAACATGGGTTTCATTTTCATTGGCTCGATGTTGCGGTGCCTGTCGGGATGGGCGGATTGTGGGTTGCCACTTTCGCATGGTTGGTAAAAGGAAGAGAATTAATGCCGTTAAATGATCCGCGATTAGAAGAGGTTTTTAGTCATGAGTGAGGAAAAGTCGAGCAAAGATTTAGGGTTTGAAGTAAGCGACGCTAAGTTCAAACCGATTTTTATTGCCGGACTCAGTCTATTTGGTCTTGTAATTATTGGCATGACAAGTATGTATTTCCTTTTTGGTTTTTATGAAAACATGAGCGAAGCCAAAAGCAAGCCCATTTCACCGTTGGCACAGGAAAGGCAGCTGCCTGATGGCCCAAGGTTACAAATTGATCCCGATTTGGATTGGGTAATATTTGAAGCTAAACAGGATTCAATCCTGAATAGTTATGGGTGGATTTCAAAAGAAGCAGGGATTGTGCGCGTACCGATTGAAAAGGCGATTGAGCTAAGCCTGGAGAGAGGGTTCCCTGTAAGAACCGTTCAGCAGGAGAATAAATAGTGAGCAATTTTTTGAAAGTACATGTTTATGTTATGCTTGCAGTCTTGAGTATTTTTGGTCAGACGCAATTGTGTTTGGCTCAACAAGGCGCGGGCACTAAATTAGATATCCTTGACGATATTGGTATTGAACAAAAATTAGACGCCCAAATACCTCTCGAACTTAAATTTACTTCTGATACCGGAAAGGAAATCCAGCTTAAGGATTTGATGAATGGGAAGCCGGTTGTGCTGTCTTTGGTTTATTACGAATGCCCGATGCTCTGTACTATGGTATTGAATGGTTTACTTAAAGCGGTGAACGTTTTGTCGTTTGATATTGGTAACGAATTTGATGTTATCACAGTCAGTTTTGATCCTTCTGAAACTGCAGAAATGGCGTCGAAGAAAAAAGATGTTTATCTTGAACAATATGATCGTGAGGGTGCAGCTAAGGGATGGCACTTTCTAACCGGTGAAGAAGAGGCGATTAAAAAATTAACCGCTGCTGTTGGATTTAAGTATAAATATAATCCTGATAATGATGAATATGTGCATGCCAGCGGTATTATGGTTTTAACACCTGAAGGTAAAATTTCCCGCTATGCCTACGGTATTGAGTATTCGTCTCGGGATTTGAAGTTATCTTTAATGGAAGCTGCCAAAGAAAAAATTGGCTCTCCAGTCGATCAGATTTTGCTTTATTGTTATCACTATGATCCAACTACCGGAAAATATGGCGTCGTAATTATGAACGTGATCCGGGTAGTAGGCACTATAACGGTCGTCCTTTTATTCTCATTTATTTTCATAATGCTTCGTCGCGACAGACGAGCAAAAAATCAACTGGTTCTAAATAATGGTAAATAATAGTGAGGTATATAGGCTGAAGGCTTTTAGGCTGTAGCAATAACAAATGCAATTTAGTCTTGCCAAGCGGCTTGGGAATTTTAAAAAGCATGAAACAAAAATAATAACAAGTTAGAAATTGTAAAGGCTGAAAAACCTTAGGTGTTTTAATTGGAGCGTTACGAAAATCCTAAAAACCTAATGGCCTACAGTCTAAACACCTAAATAATGGCGAGTGAAATTAATGTTTAAAGAGTTCAAATTCTTTCCGGAACAGGCCTCAACCCTCGCAGGTGAAGTTGATCTGTTATTTTATTTTTTGATTGCTGTCTCGGTCTTTTTTTCAAGTTTGATTTTCTTCCTCATTTATGTTTTTGCCGTCCGGTACAGAAGACGTTCTGAGGATGAAAAGCCTCAGCAGATTCCGGGAATGTTAAAACTCGAATTGGCCTGGTCAATTATACCTTTAATTTTGACCATGATAGTATTTGTCTGGGGGGCAACGATTTATTTCGATTCCTATACACCCCCAAAAGATGCGATGGAGGTATATGTGGTCGGCAAACAATGGATGTGGCATATACAGCATCCAACTGGTCAACGGGAAATTAATGAACTGCACATACCGGTTAATCAGCCCGTAAAGTTGACCATGGCCACAGAAGATGTTATTCACAGTTTTTATGTTCCTGCATTCCGTGTAAAGAAGGATGTCGTACCCGGGCGCTATACAACCATGTGGTTTGAGGCGACTAAAACAGGAGAATTTCATCTTTTCTGCGCAGAGTACTGTGGAACAAAACATTCGGCAATGATAGGCAAAGTTGTGGTACAAGAACCGGCCGCTTATCAGGATTGGCTAAGTGGCGGTACACAAAATGAACCACTCGAAGTAATCGGTGAAAAGAAATTTCAACAGTTTGCTTGCCAGACCTGCCATGCAGATAAGCCAAATTCACGTGGGCCTTCATTGGTTGGTATTTTCGGTGAGTCCATAAAATTACAAAATGGTCAGTCTGTTGTTGTGGATGAGGAGTATATCCGGGAATCGGTATTAGAGCCGAACTCGAAAGTGGCAGCTGGCTATAAGCCGGTTATGCCAACGTTTAAAGGACAGGTAAGCGAAGTTAGCTTGCTACAGATTACGGCTTATATTAAATCTTTAGCAAAAGGTGGGAGCAACTAAATTATGAGTACAGCAGTATTCAAACCTCGTCCCGATCAAATGGGCGATAACAATGAAAAAAAGACGAGCTATCTTACTGCGGGCTTTAATATCCGTTCATGGCTGCTTACTGTCGATCACAAACGCATAGCAATTCTTTACCTCTTGTCACTAACTTTCTTTTTCTTTTTGGGTGGAATGTTTGCGGTATTGATTCGTCTTGAATTAATTACTCCGGCCGGCGATTTAATGCAGGCAGAAACCTACAATAAGATGTTTACGATGCATGGGGTTGTCATGGTATTTTTCTTTTTAATACCATCGATCCCCGCTGTTTTTGGAAATTTTTTGGTGCCGTTAATGATAGGCGCCAAGGATTTAGCATTTCCGAGAATAAACCTGTTAAGCTGGTACCTTTTTATGTTTGGCGGTATGCTTGGGTTTGCCGCTATAATTTTTGGTGGTGTTGATACCGGGTGGACATTCTATACACCTTACAGTAGTACCTATGCCAACAGCAATGTAATTCTTGCGGCGCTTGGTGCATTTTTCGCCGGGTTTTCTTCCATACTTACCGGATTGAATTTTATCGCAACCATCCACAAAATGCGTGCTCCGGGCATGACCTGGTTCCGGATGCCCCTTTTTATATGGGCGCACTACGCTACCAGTATTATCCAGATTTTGGGTACACCGGTTGTAGCCATTACAATTATATTGGTTGCCCTGGAAAGACTCTTTCATATCGGTATTTTTGATCCAAAACTTGGCGGCGACCCGATTCTATTTCAACACCTTTTCTGGTTTTATTCACACCCGGCGGTGTACATTATGATTTTGCCGTCAATGGGCGTTATCAGCGAGGTTATCACCTGCTTTTCTAAAAAGAAAATATTTGGCTATGAGTTTATTGCATTTTCGAGCTTGGGAATTGCAGTTTTAGGTTTTCTGGTATGGGGACACCATATGTATACCAGCGGGCAATCAATTTATGTCAGCCTGGTTTTTTCAGTGCTTACATTTTTAGTGGCGATTCCATCGGCAATTAAAGTCTTTAACTGGACCGCCACACTTTATAAAGGTTCGGTCTCGTATGATGCGCCAATGCTCTATGCGATTGGCTTCATCGGCTTATTTACCATTGGCGGCTTAACCGGTGTTTTTCTTGCAACCTTAGGTGTCAATGTCCATGTTCATGATACCTACTTTATTGTCGCCCATTTTCATTATATAATGGTTGGTGGCGCGATAATGGGTTATATGGCAGCCTTGCATTTTTGGTGGCCTAAAATAACCGGCCGGCTCTACCCCGAAGTCTGGGCACGCGTTGCTTCGTTTGTTATCTTTTTTGGGTTCCATTTAACCTTTTTCCCACAATTTATTGTTGGGTATCTCGGTATGCCAAGACGTTACCACGCTTATCCTGAAGAATTCCAGATTTGGAATATTCTTTCATCTGCGGGTGCAAGTATTCTTGGCCTGGGTTATCTGATTCCGCTGATTTACTTTATCTGGTCGCTTAAGTACGGCGAGCGTGCAAGTGCAAACCCATGGAATGCTAAAGGGTTGGAATGGGAAAAAGCGGATTCACCGCCAACACAGTTTAATTTTGATAAAACACCTATCGTTGATCAGGAAGTTTACGATTACTAAGAAAGCAATTAGTTTGGTTATAAAGGAGAAATAGTTTGTCAACTAAGGAAACTGCCTTACAACATCATTTTGAAAACTTAGACCAGCAATTTGAAGCATCCACGCTGGGCATGTGGGCATTTCTTGTTCAGGAAATTCTATTTTTTGGCGGTCTGTTTGCAGGCTACATCGTTTACCGCAATTGGTATCCTGAAGCATTTCATTTAGGTAGCGAGCATCTTGATGTTTTTCTGGGTACTGTTAATACAGCAGTTCTGATTTGCAGCAGTCTGACTATGGCAATGGCAGTGCATTGGGCACAAAAGGGCGACAAAAATAAGATCATAACCTTTTTGGTTCTAACTTTTATTTTGGGAGCTGTTTTTCTTGGCATAAAAGCAGTTGAATACTCCCACAAATTCCATGCTGGCTTATTGCCGGGCGATGGCTTTATCTGGCACGGCGAGCACGGTGACCAGGTACGAATTTTTTATTCTTTTTATTTTGTGATGACAGGCATGCATGCCTTGCACATGATTATTGGCGCAGGCATTCTGATTCATTTGATTGTCCAGGCCGGGAAAGACCGGTACGACGCAAATTATTTTACGCCTGTGGAATTATTTGGCTTATATTGGCATTTTGTTGATATCATTTGGATCTTTTTATTTCCGTTACTCTATTTGTTAGGGAGGCACTAATGTCTCAGCATGTTATTCCAACTCGCGTATATTATACAATTTTTCTTGCATTGATGGTTTTGACATCGTTGACTGTTTGGGCAGCCTTTCAGGATTTCGGTGCCTTTAATAATGTAGTAGCCATGGGTATCGCATGCACTAAAGCGACATTAGTGGTGCTCTATTTCATGCATGTGCGCTATAGCAGCAAAGTAACATGGTTATTTGTAATAACCGGCATTATATTCTTGTTCATACTTTTTACAATTCTTATGGGTGATTACTTAACCCGTGGATGGCAAGTTTTGCCGCAAAGCTGGTAAGA
>JAJDAE010000079.1 GCA_029262035.1 Candidatus Zhuqueibacterota bacterium | reverse complement strand
AGATTCATCCACTATAAGTTAGCGTTTGCCGTCAAAAAACTGCTGGCATTATCACGGTTTTATGATATGAGAACTTGCACAGAAATTCTTGACAAACAGCTTGTTCTTAAACTCGAATGAAAAATGGGGGACATTCAAATTTAAAAAACTAACTCTTGACATCGATAATTTTTATTATTATAATTGACCGACAGGTCGGTCATAACTTGAAGAGATATTTTTATGACACCAAAAATTGTAGATAAACCAGCAAAGCGTGAAGAAATATTAAACGCTGCGCTAAAGGTCTTCTCCCAAAAAGGTTTCAAGAATACTAAAATTATAGATATCGCCGAAGCGGCAAATATTGGCAAGGGCACAGTTTACGAGTATTTCCGCAACAAGGATGAAATGCTGGCCGCTGCATTCCAGGCGATGAATGAGGAAGGCGAGGAAATCGTCGGGCAAATTCTTGCAACCACGCTCTCCCCTATCGAAAAAATTCGCAAAATAATGAAAACGCTTTGTGAGCTTTACAGCAGCGATTTGGAATTCACGGGCATTTTTTTTGATTTCTGGATTGAGGGGATGCAAAATGAAGGGCAGCCCGCGATTGACTTCAAGCCCATTTACGCGGAATACCGGGAGATGCTGCAAACATTATTGAATGCAGGCATAGAAGCCGGGGAAATCAAACCGGATATTTCGGAGCACACGGCGTCCTTAATTATCGGGATAATGGAAGGACTATTTTTGCAATGGCTGGTCGACCCCGAAGTTTTCAATTTACCTGAAATTATAGATGGAATTTTAGATACCATGTTCAAAGGCATTCAGAAATAGCGACCACCCCTAATCCCCTCCTCATAGAGACTGTTGAAAAAGGGTTTTAGGTTACTTTTATTCGCAATTTCATGGTTCGACTCCGCTCACCATGAAGCCTTGCAAGGTGTTGATTCAGTAAGAGTTAACCAACTTTCATCCTGAGCGGAGTCGAAGGGTGATTTTATGCCCACAATTACCGATCCGGGCTTTTTCAACAGTCTCAAAGGAAAGGACTTTATTGAATTGGGTCTCGAATAAAACTCCCCATCCTGTTTTTAAGGAGGGGAGCAAGGTGTGGTTAAAAGTTTAGAGAAAAAATGGGAATTACATGATGAAGCTAGTTTACTTTTATTTAATGGTCAGTCTGATTTATGGCGTAGGATTTTCCCAGGAACGGGCAGTGGACATAATAAAGAAATCGGACGACCTGATGCGCGGGAAAACCATGGTCGGCAAATACAAAATGACGATTGCCCGTCCCGAATGGCAGCGCAGCATGGAATTCAAATTCTGGTCGGAAGGCACAGAGAAATCGTTTATGCTAATGTTAAAACCTGCCAAAGATAAAGGCGTGACCTTCTTGAAAATTGGCCGTGAAATGTGGAACTATATCCCAAAAATAAATCGTGAAATCAAAATCCCGCCCTCTATGATGCTGCAATCGTGGATGGGATCGGACTTCACCAATGATGATCTGGTCAAAGAATCAAGTATCGTCACGGACTACACCCACAAATTTTTGGGCGAAGAAGAGGAAGCCGGATTTATGGCATTCAAACTCGAACTAACGCCAAAACCAGACGCGCCGGTGGTTTGGGACAAGCTGATTGAGTGGATCAGAAAAGACGATTACGTACCACTCAAAGTTCAGTATTTTAACGAGCGGGGAGAATTGATCCGCACCATGATTTTTTCTGATATAAAAAAGATAGGCGATCGAGTCTATCCCGCAAAGATGGAATTACTCGAATCAAAGAAGCCGGGGAACAGCACAATATTGATTCTATCGGATGCAACTTTTGATAGGGCTGTTAAAAAGTCTGTTTTCACAAAACAGAACTTAAAAAGGGCAAAACCGTAGTGACATTTGTTTTCCCTCAGCCTGAAATGAGCTTAGGGCAAAATGATTGGAGTCAAAACAATTACTTATAAATGGATATTCAAAATACCCATTCAACACGACTTAGAAATAAAAGTCATTTCGGAGGATGAATTTTATACAATTGCCTATAATTACGATAGTACTTTTGCATCATTTTGACTCTAATTAAAGTTCATCAGGAAAGTGCCTTCCTTTGTCATTCCCGCACGCTCTTGGCGGGAATCCACGCACGAGAAATGAATGGATTCCCGATGAAAACATTCGGGAATGACGATTACGGATGGACACTAATTACTTTGACTGCTTTGGGTCTGAAAAGAAGTCAAGGGAAACATCAGCAAGCTAAGCAAAAATAATCACAAATTAACTTTTGATTTATTAAAATGAAAAAATACCTAAAACTTGCCTGGCGAAACACCTGGCGGCACAAACGTAGAAGCATTTTAACTATTTCGGCAATCGCCTTTGCCATTTTAATTGTGGCGGCCATGCGATCCCTTCAATACGGGACATACGATTCTATGGAATCCCTCGCCGTGCGTTTGTACAGCGGCGAAATTCAAATCCATAAAAAAGGTTACCAGGAAGAAGAAACACTGGCCTACAATTTACAGCAGGACGCCGAAGATTGGTCGGGATTGCTGGCTTCGATTCCGGAACTAAAAGCCTTCAGTCGGCGGGTTGCCGGTTTTGGTTTAATCAGTTCAGACTCCACAAGTACCGGAGCATTCTTTATCGGAATTGAGCCTTTAAAAGAAAAAGAAGTCACCCGGTTCTCAAGCATGCTCACCGAGGGTGAAGAATTGCAGCAGGGCGATGACCATGTTGTGTTGATAGGTGTCAACCTGGCAAAAAACTTACAGGTTGAAATTGGCGACTCATTGGTGGCATTAACCCAGGGTTACCAAAACCAAATGGGCGCGGACATCTACATTATTAAAGGTCTGGTTAAAATGGGCAATGCCGAGTTTGATCGGGGCATCATCATCATGCCGCTCGCGAACGCCCAGGAGTTATTTTCACTATATAATGGAATTACGCATGTGGTTTTCAGCACTTCCGATTTTAAAGAAGCACCGATCTATAGCGATGAAATCGCTGCCAAATTAAACGGCGACTTTTACGAAGTTCTGGACTGGGAGAAACTTATGCCCGAGTTAATACAGCTCATCCTAATCGATAATGTTAGCGGTGCCTTCTACCTGGTTTTCATCATCATTGTGGTTGGCTTTGAGATATTCAACACCACCATGATGAGCGTTGTTGAACGCACCCGTGAATTCGGTATTTTACAGGCGATTGGCATGAAGCCGAAACAGTTGAC
>JAJDAE010000078.1 GCA_029262035.1 Candidatus Zhuqueibacterota bacterium | reverse complement strand
CGTATGGTGGGACACTGGTTTTCCACTTTCAGTTGAAGACATCACCGCCGGCGTACCTCGCGACTTCATGTTAGAACAAAATTATCCGAATCCATTCAACCCAAGCACCAAGATATCATTCGTAATTCCGGATGATGGATTCGTGAACATGAAGCTGTACAATGTCCTGGGTCAGGAAGTGGCTACTCTTGTGAATACTTCCCTGATATCGGGCAGTTATGTTGTTGATTTTAACGGTGCTCATTTGTCCTCCGGCATCTACGTTTACAAGCTGGAAGTTAATGGTACCGTGGAGTCTAAGAAAATGGTATTAGCTAAGTAATATGGCAGGTGATTAGTGGCATAAAAGACTCTAATCATTAGCAAGCAATAGACAAGTTTCAGCTGGGAGGGTTTGTCGAGGACCCTCCCGGCTTTTTTTATGTCACGAATTTTATCTGCACCACATGTATTCAATCAGAATTGTTTATTAGTAATATCTTCAACTCCCTAACTATACTTGATCCAGGTAGTGTGACTTTCTCTAGTCCTTTGCATAGGCATTGTAATCTTGTACAGAATCTCCAAAACAAGACTTTCATAATCTCAAACCTTTTAGAGGAGTGATTAATCTACCGACAACAAAAGAAATAAACTTGCTTTTACAATTAATTTAATTAAATTACACAAAGTGTAACTGTTTAGTTTGAAGGAAAACTCCAAATGCAAACACAGATTGGTCAGTACGGCAATTCTCTCACTCTTCGTATCCCGAAACCTTTTGCGAAAGATCTTGGTCTGGCCAAAGGCAGCGAAGTTGACTTACGCTTGGAAGATGGCAGACTAGTTATAGAGGTGCTAAATAAAGAAAAACCGATTGTTGGTGCTTCACCCGGCAAACTGTTGAAATTTGTGGGATGTTTGCCTAAAGAGAATTTTAAAGAACTGGACAAGATAATTTCAGACGGATGTGAGCGGATTGATGAAGCCGGATGGTAGAATTCTGCTTGACACAAACATAATCTCGGATATTAATAATAATGTATCTGAGACAATTGCTCCTTTAAAATCTGCCAAAGAAATTTTCGTTCCCAGTATTGTAGCTGGAGAACTTTTCTACGGTATTCAGAATTCAAGCAAGAAAGAAGCGAATTTACAATTTTATCGTAATTTTTTTAATAGCTGCGTTATTTTAGATGTAAACTTTGCGACTGCTGAGATTTACGGTAATACTAAAACGCGACTTAAAGAAAAAGGTAGACCAATCCCGGAAAATGATATTTGGATAGCAGCTATCGCAATTCAACATGATTTAACATTAGTCACCCATGACAAGCATTTTGATGATATTGAAGGTTTGGCGCTGAACCTGCTTTAGCAAAGTCGAAGCACTTTTTGTAAAATTATTTATGAAGGTATTCTGTGAATCTGCAATCAGCCTTGTTCCTGTTCAGCATGCTGCAAAGCATTTTACTTGCAATTGTTTTACTGTTTCAAATACGGGGGAACGCCCCGGCCAACCGTTGTTTGGCGACTCTGTTGATCGTATTTTCTTTTATTTTAGGAGAAAATTTTCTCTATTTCGGTGAATTTTATACTCGTTATCCTTTCACGATTTATTTAAGTACGCCATTCTGGTTTCTCATTCCGCCACTTCTGTTTTTTTACGTGACTTTACTGGTCGATGACCATCTTAAATTTAAATGGCTCATGCTTCTACATTTAAGCCCTTTAGCTGTTTCGATTTTTCGATTGATTCCATTTTATAATTTGCAAGAGGAAATCAAACTTGCAATCGTAGGACAACAGCACGCTTGTGGAGAAATTTCAGCGGAAGCGGTGATGTTCATGGTTCAAGGTAGTATCTATTTTTGGATGTGTTATCGATACCTACGAAGACATCAATTAAGGAATGATAACTCAAAGGAAAATTCGCCCAAGTCTCATGTTTGGTTGCGATTTTTAATATTTCTTTTAATCACTTACGTAATAGCGGATTTTTTGTCGGCGGTTTACCTTGCTTCGACTCGTCAGTCAACATTTAATTTTAGTTATATTTCACTGGGAACCTTCACAGTTCTTATACACGCTATCGGCTATTGGGCAATTATCGAACCTGAACGACTTTTTCCTGCCTCACTCATGTATCGCATCAAGTATAGAACGTCTCGACTTCAACTCAATGACTTAAAGAAGGCAGCAAAAAAAATTGAGGATTTCATGACAAGTAATAAGCCGTTCTTAAACAATGATTTGAAGCTGAGGGATTTAGCGACACTTGTTAATATGAGTGAATCTCATCTTTCTCAAATTTTTAGTCAATATTTTCAGACGAATTTTTATGATTTTATCAACGATTATCGGATCATGGAAGCCCAGCAACGTCTGGCAGATCCATTATATAAACATTGGACGATTTTAAGTATTGGTTTTGAGGTTGGTTTCAATAGCAAAGCATCTTTTTACCGTGCATTTAAACGCTTCACAAAAACGACTCCTACCAAATATCTAAAAATAATTGCCTCAAAAGGAACTCACTGACTTTTACCATCTTTCCAACATTCCTAAATAAATAGTGATTGGCGGAAAACTCGCTCACCGCTCTGTCATTGCGTTTTTTTCGAATCAATTTGTTACCGTACCGAAAACCGGAGATTGCTTCATTGCGGAAACGCTCGCAGTGACTTTGTTTTCGTTCAATCACTAACTATACAATTATAGGTTGTCTCACTCAACTGAGTGAGCCGATTTTTTTGATCTTATAACTTACATTAACTCAAAATTTTTTCACCAAACTTAAGGAGACAACTGATGAAACAATTGGGTTTCAGTTATTTGATTTGGGTGTTACTTTGTTTTATTTCATCGGAAAGCATTGCGCAGCCCGTTCAAACACTAAGCGTCAATCCTGTACTGAACGGAGGGATTACTATGAATTCTGCAGGCGAATTGTTTGTTGCTACAAGCGGCACAAACGGGGTGTTGAACGGTGGCGCAATCTATAAAATTGACTTGGCTACGGGACAAGCAACACAGTATATTGGCGGGCTGCAACCATGGCCAATCGAAATGGATTTTGATAACCGTGGTAATTTATTTGTAACGGATTGGGGGCTTGGCGGCGTGTACAAGTTTGATCAGGATTTACAAAGAGGCACATTTGTTAATGGCATCAACGGCGCTAACGGCCTGGAAATCGATACCTTGACGCAAACTTTTTACGTGATGAGCTTCCTTCAGCATCGCGTATACAAAGTGGATAGTTCTGGTAGTAAAACTGCTTTTGTTACAGGCGGTACTATCTCCTTTCCGGCTGGTATCGCATTTAATGGGCAAACTAAGGACCTTTATATCGCCAATTGGTTTGATAACCGCATTACAAAGGTATTCGCAGATGGCTCACAGGAGCTTTTTGTGACGTTACCATTACCGTTTGGCACGGGCATGCCAGCTTGCATGATACTGGGTGAGTATCTTTACGTATCTGCTTATGGCGCTCATAAAATATTTCGAATAGAACTTGAAAGTGGTAATATTTCGACTTTCGCAGGTTCCGGAGTTCGTGGTACAGTGGATGGGGAACTGCTTCAGGCAGAATTTATTTCCCCTGGTCCGATGGTCTCTTCTCCTAACGGGGATAGAATCTATGTAACTCAAGATTCTTTAGCGACCACGACGGGAGGTGGCAGAGGAGCAGTCCGAGTGATTTTATTGGAAACGGCCACATCGGTTGGCGAAGATTTATTTGGAGATGTTCCAATTAAATTTCAAGTTAATGCCAATTATCCAAATCCATTCAATCCCACCACAACGATTTCTTTTGAATTGCTTGCAGATGAACATGTTAAGATTAGCATTTACAATGCACTTGGGCAAATAATAAAAACGCTTTTGGATGAAAACCTTAACGGTGGCGGCCATCGTCTGCAATGGGATGGGACAAATTATGATGGCTTCAAAGTAACTAGTGGCGTTTATTATTATAGAATTGAAGCTGGAAAAAATAGTTCGGTTAAGCCGATGCTGTTGGTTCAATAGCGTTTCTCTCGCCATGTTTAATGTTTTTGAAGTCTACTATTTATTGTTTAGGCTACAATAATGATTACAAAAATTACAGGAATAGTTATGAATCGATTTTTACTTATTCTATTTTTGGGCTTGTTTGCTGTAAATGTCCAATCTCAATCAAAAATCATTTTTTCAAGAAGCGCTGGTAAACTTAATAGCGGCGCTACAATAGACCTTATGGTTTACAATCCTTCGACTAAAAAAATAAAAATGCTTTACAAAGGCTCCGTACAAGGAAGAGGCGAATACGGCGCCTCTACATCTCCGAACAATTCCCAATTACTGGTTAACACATACTTATTTGGTGGGTGGAAACTCGGCATAGCAGATTTTAGTAATGGAAAAATTTCCAATCTTCGGAGATTTACAAAACGTTCAAATTATGAATACAATGCCAAATGGTCCCACAACGGCTCACTTGTAGCCTATGAGGAATTTAGTTGGAATAGTAGGGATATGGATTTATTTATTGCAAATAAAAATGGTGAAAATGTAAAACAATTCACGAACGCTAAAGGAGGTGACCTAACCCCGCATTGGACAAGAGATGACAAAAGTATTGTATTTACGTCCGACAGAATTGATAATTATGACATCTATATAAAACTTTTAGATGGAGGCGTGATTACGAATCTTAGTAATCATTCATCAAATGATTATGCGCCGTCTACTTCTGGCGTGAATGATAAAATTGCTTTTATATCTGACAGAAAAGGAGTTGTCAGTTTATTTACGATGAAATATGATGGAACTAATTTGACGAATTTGACACCCGGACTAAGTTCGAAAATAAATAAATCTGAAGATTTTGAAAATAGTGGATATTGGGCTTACCAAACTTCTTGGTCGCCTGATGGAAAACAGATTGTGTTTAGTGTATTGGATGGTTTAGATTTAGAAATTTTTATTATCGATTCAGATGGTAAGAACCTTACCCAAATAACAGATAATGAAGATTCTGATTTGAGTCCTTTCTGGATAAATTAAAGTTTTTTTTAAAATAAACTAAAACGGGTTATTACAATAATTGCCAACATAAAGTGAACGCCTTTAAGTAGTAGGGGTTAATTCAAAATCGAAGTAGTTTTCGGATTTTTACTGAAAACCTCAACTCAATCCTCTCCCAAGAATATGGAGGGGGCTTAAAGGTGAAATCAGAAAACTACTTTTGCGACCCCAATGACCACTAACTTACCAAAGAACAATATAAAAACAGTATATTTTGTGGAAAAGAACCTCTTGGAGTTACCTATTTAGTTATTAATTTTTCGTCTGTACCTTTTTGTGTTTTCAGCAATTCTGTGTTTGTGATAAATTGAAATCTAAGCTTCTCCAGTCGCGCAGAATTTGTAACTTAAGCCTAACCAATGCCACTGGGATTGCATCCTTTTCCATGTTCCCATAACATTCCCCCCACCAAAAAAAACTTTTGACTCTGGTCTAACTTTC
>JAJDAE010000077.1 GCA_029262035.1 Candidatus Zhuqueibacterota bacterium | reverse complement strand
GGGTTTCGGTTTTAGCTTTTTTGTGAATTCGGCTGCGTATCATGTCGAACGGCATCAGGAAGTTGCTGCCATCGCGGCGTACGTAAAAATTTTGACTCCCGGTCATATATAAGTTAGCAGTTCCCTTTGTAACGTGAATTTCAATAATGTACAGATCGACTTCATCTTCCAGCTTTATAAAATTAATTTTGTAAAGGTCGGGTTCCACTGAAGGTTGGAAATTGTTAATCAATTTACTGATACCGGTTCTCAGATTGTCGCGGTGGCTGCGGTCTAACGTAACGCCGAGGATCTGCCCACCGTCATCTATGCCAAAATAGAGCGCACCACCGTTGGTGTTTAAAAAAGCATTAACATATTTTTCTATATAAAATTCCAGAATTGTTTTGACCGGATCCCTGGCTTTTTGCAGGCTTTTGAATTCGTGCTCCCGGTCTTCTTCAAACTGGATAATATCTTTTAAATTATATTCTGAGTTTGTAACGTTGGCTTCTGGTTCCGGTGCGGGTTCTTCTATTTCGGTTAAGTGTTCAGGTTGGTTGTCGGAAAGTTCTACTTCAACGGCTTTCATGTTGCGGTCGCCGTCCTCAATTAGTTTAAAGCTAACCTGTTGGCCATGCCGTAAATAGCGAAAGCCGCCCATATCAATGTCTTTGTGATGGACAAAAGCCTCCTTATCACCATCATAGAGGATGAAGCCGAATCCCTTGCTGTCGTTAAACCATTTTACCGTACCGGTTCTTGTCTCAGACACCTATCACCTTCTATATAAAAATAAAGATTGAACGGATGAAAATATAAAAAAGTTCATTCAAAACCGTCTGGATGGTTCTATGTGAGTCGTTTTGTTATAAAACTGTTTGATAAATAGAAACCTGCTATTAGCTGATTAAGAATTGGGTTTCCAGGTTTCAACGAAGGCCATTATTTTGTCCATACCATAACCTTTTTCAAATTCGAACTCACCTGTGTTTTGTGAGTGCAGGAATGAGCCATTGGATTCAAGTATAAAAATATGTGGATAGCCTTTAATTTTTGGGTATTTAGCCAGAAAGTCTTCATTTTTATTTTCAGGGCTATAGTTGATTTTTAGAGTCACAAAATGCCGCTTCCATGCGCTCTCTAATTCCTTATTCTCATGAATGAAATCGTCCAGACGGTGGCACCAGATGCACCATTCACCACCAACTTTAAGAAGGATTCTTTTCCCTGACTCAGTCGCTATCTTTAGCGCCAATTGTAGATCCTGACTGGAATTTCTTTCCGGGTAGTATTTGTCTGGTAAAGATGTATTGGTTTCCGGTTTTGAACAGTTCAGAAGTAAAAGTGAAATTAAGACTGCAAAATAAACTTTCATTGTGCGCTCCAATTGAAAATAGAATGTTTTAGGAATTAAATAAAAATATGGGAAGTTTTATTGTATTTAGCGAGTAAAAATTTTAAAATATAGAAAAAGGGACTATTTTTTCTTTTCAGATAGTTAATAGGGTTGTCAATGTGACATTTATAATAAACCAGGAGACAGGGAGATGACATTTCCGGATTTAGCGCTATCGAAATGGCAGCGTACTCGGGACACTATTTTGCAATATTCTCAGGTAGTTGGTGAAGTTCGGGGAGCGCTATCTCCCAAAGCCAAGCATTGGTGGCATATCAACCTTCGACCGGATGTAGAGGGACTGACAACGCCCCCCATACCTTACGATGGTGATGACTTTTTCAATTTTAAAATATTGATGAATTTTGTGAATCATAAAATTCAAATTTCGATGAGCAACGGCAAACAAGCCGCCATCGCAATGAAAGGGCAATCTGTCTTTCAATTTAAAACGGAGCTATTGAATTGTCTGGCCGACCTTGGAATTGAAGTGGCATTGGATGAAAAATTATTTCAAGAACAGAGAGATGGTGAATATGATGCCGATGCAGTTTTGAAATACTGGCAGGCACTTGGCCAAATTTCGACGATTTTTGATGAATTTAAATCGGGACTGCGTGAAGAAAGCAGTCCCATTAATTTATGGCCACACCATTTTGACATGGCACTGGTCTGGTTTTCCGGCCGCCTGGTACCTGGCGTTGATCGGGCTGAGGAGGAAAGTGCCGACGAACAAATAAGTTTTGGATTTTCAACCGGAGATGAAGCGATTTCCGCGCCTTATTTTTATATTTCGGCATACCCTATGCCGGAAAAGTTAAAGGAAACAGAATTACCGCCTGATGTATCTTGGCACACAGAAAGCTGGCAAGGCGCTTTGTTGATGTACGACACCTTGGTTGAAAGTCCGGCTCCAAGGGGTGTACTTCTGACTTATATGAAAACGTTATTTAAAGCCGGCAAAACGCTCATGCGCTAAATCATCCAGCGCAGGCATATTAATTTTTGGATAATAATTTATCCAAGTCACTGACAATGTTATCAGGCAGACTCTCAATTCTAGAGGGTGTCGCAAGTAAATTAAATTAGTTGTCTTTCCGTTATTTCATGGTTCGACTCTGCTCAGCTGAAGCTTCGTAGCTGAATTGATTTTTACTAAATTGTATGGCTTTTCACCCTGAGCCACCACCCAAACCACATTTGATAAATCCGGGTAAAAGCATTGTTGACTTTTTGTATCATTTTTTTATTTTCTTAACTGCGGGACAGAAACGTCGGTCCAAAATATGGTTCGTCAATAGTCCTTGAAATGAAAAGGAGCATAGATGAAAAAGGTAGCAATTTTTATTATTTTAGTCTTCGCATTTTCATGCACGAACTCTAAAGATGACACGGCACCCCTGGTCTTTCAATCCGACTTCGGGATAAAAGATGCTGCGGTGGCGTCTATGAAAGGTGTTGCTGCCGGTATCTCACCTGATTTAAAAATGTACGACCTGACCCATGAGATTCCAAGTTACAATGTTTGGGAAGCTACCCAGCGTTTGGTACAAACCGCCGAATACTGGCCATCCGGAACTGTTTTTGTCTCCGTGGTTGATCCGGGCGTAGGCACGGCTCGAAAGTCGGTTGTTCTCAAAACCAGGTCCGGCCATTATTTTGTCACACCAGACAACGGCACGCTGACTTTGGTTGCAGAAAGACTTGGAATTGAAAGCATCAGAGAAATTGATGAAGCCGTGAACCGGCGGAAAGATTCCTCAAAATCATATACTTTTCACGGCAGAGATGTTTATGCCTATACCGGCGCCCGGCTGGCTGCCGGAGTTATTAATTTCACCGACGTTGGCCAAAAACTTGAAAACAAAGTGGTCGCCATTCCCTACCAAAAAGCCAAGATTGACGGCAATGTACTGTACGGAAATATTCCGATACTGGATATCCAATACGGAAATGTTTGGACTAATATTGACCGTGATACATTTGGTAAACTCGGGGTTGAGCATGGACAGGAAATCCGGGTGAAAATTTCTCAGGACAACAGAATTGTCATGCAGCAGACTCTGCCTTATCACCCAACCTTTGGCAAAGTTCCCGTGGGCGATCCCCTCCTTTACTTGAATAGTCTGAGCCAGGTTTCTCTCGCTCTGAATCAAGGCAATTTCGCAGCCAGGCATAAAATTGGCTCCGGTTCCGATTGGAATATAGAAATATGGAAGTCGGAAGTTAGCAGGAATAATTAGTGTCGATCCGGAAAGTGCCTTCCTTAGTCATTCCCGCACGCTCTTAGTGGGAATCCACGCACGAAAAATGAATGGATTCCCGATGAAAACATTCGGGAATGACGATTACGGATGGACACTAAATTGCAAGGACGGCTTGGGGGGGATCTCCAAGTTTCCGTTTGCCGCGTCTTTTCCAAGCAATATATTTAAAAACAAAAATGGCCATCGCCGCAACCGACGATGACCATTTTTTAAGATAGTAAATTTCTTCTTCCCTTCCTTGGCAAGGAGGGGACCGAGGGGTGGTCTTAAACCTCGTATTCTTCAAAAAGTCTTTGTCTTGTCCTAAAATAACTTCACAGTTTTTTATATGATTTTGAGCAAAAACAATAAGGATTTACCACTTTATGCTGCTATTTTTAACTTTTGATAATGCACTTCATCAGGGGTTCTTAAATCTAAGCCCCAATGTAT
>JAJDAE010000076.1 GCA_029262035.1 Candidatus Zhuqueibacterota bacterium | reverse complement strand
TTTGCTACCCCAATATTAGGCTCCAGATCGTCAAACTCCAATATGTTTCCTTCTACGCTCAGGCCGACCAGAGGCAGCGCTGAAAGATCTGGAAGATCACGAAGATGGTTTCCATGCAGTGCTAGAATACCAAGCTTGCTTAATAGGTTTATTTCAGATGGGACTTTTTCTAATTTAGTGGAAGACAACAGCAGAAATTCCAGATTGCTCAATTGTCCGATTTCAGGTGGAAGAAATCTGAAATGATTCCCTGACAAATCCAAATAGGTTAAATTAACTAACTTCCCAAATTCAGAAGGAATTGGCCCAAACAGATTCGTATTATTGTTTAGGAGCAGTCGAGACAATCCAGTTAGTTGCCCGAATTCACTGGGAATCGGACCATTAAGTTTATTATTCGAGAGATTCAACTGAATCACACGGCCAGCGGAAACACTAACGCCAAACCAGGTTGACACCGGGCCGTTGAGCCAGTTTGTATTATTGGTCCATTCGGAAGATCCAAATGTAATATTGTATAGCGCTACCAAAGCTAACGAATCTGCAGCTACAACCGGATTATTCACGGTTATTGTCGTTGTACGACCGAAAAGTGTGAGCGCTGTAGCCACTGTATTATTGACCACAACGTGATAAACGCCTGCATCAGAATTATTTGATGAAAGCACTGTCAACGTCGCACTAGTTTGCCCGCTGAGTGCAATGTTATTTTTGAACCACTGATAGGTGTTCTGCGCCCCACCAACTTCAGTCTTTAAGATCAAATCATCACCAAAATTGACCGTGGAGTTTTGAGCAACACCAAAGCTATCTTGCGGTGAGTAGGTAAAGCCGGTGATTCCTACATTAGGCTCGATATCATCAAACTCAAATTGATTGTTCTCAACATTCAGCTTACCAAGAAATGGTATTGCTGACAAGTCCGGCAAAGTTGAGAATTGATTATCCTGCACCTCCAGCACGAACAAAAGCGGCCATTGCGCAACTGCGGCCGGGATGCTGCCGGTGAACTGATTACCATACAATGTCACTGTCTGCAATTTGGTTAATAGTCCAAACTCCTGTGGAAAATCGCCGGAGAGCTGGTTGTTATGCAGCGCGATATTTTCGAGATTTGTTAGTTGTCCAATTTCCGCCGTCAGGCTACCGGTGAGCTGGTTGTCGTTTAAGACCAATCCGCTCAACTTCGGCAATTGCCAGAGTTCAGAAGCAATGCTGCCTGATAATTGATTATCTGACAGGTTTATCGAGATGAGCTCGGTTAGCTGACCTAGTTCTGCTGGAATACTACCACTGAGCTGATTATTGGTTAGGCTGACAGAAAAAACGTGTCCGTTGGTGCCAGAAACTCCATGCCAGGTCAACACCGGGCCAGAGAGCCAGTTAGTATTATTTGTCCAATTTGGGCCGTCGGTGGCATTGTAAAGCGCCACCAGCGCCAGGGAATCTTGCTCAGAGACCTGAGCTTGCGTTATGGTTGCTGTCAGCAGGCCAAGAGCGATAAGTAAAATGTATGTAAATCGTTTCATGTATTTCTCCGTTGTATATGGTAATGTTATTTCTTGGAAAGAAGATAAGAAGAATGAAGACCGGTTTGCTTTACACTTTCACGCAAAAGTTTTACATTTTCGCGCATCCGGGGGAAAAGGCAGTTGTTTTGGAGAAAAGGCCCTTCGACTCCGCTCAGGGTGAAGACATATGCAGGCCGCTCAAAATCAAACAGCCGCCAAGCTTCATGCTGAACAGAGTCGAAGCTTCATTCTGAACGGAGTCGAATCTTCATGCTGAGCGGAGTCGAAGCATGAAAGTTATCTAAAACCGAACGATTCGATCTCTTTGCAACACTCTCTTGTATTAGGGAAAGGGAATCTACTCTGCGGCGTGGTATTGATTGGGGGAGACGCCGAACTGTTTTTTGAAGCTGCGGTTAAAAGTAGTTAAATTATTAAATCCAACTTCAAAACAAATTTCGGTGACGTTGCCTGCCTTTTGTTTTAAAAGATTGGCTGCCCGGTGCAAACGCATAGAGCGAATGAGTTGTCCACCGGATTGATCGATCAAGGCATTGAGTTTTCGATTAATTTGGGAAGGGCTCATACCCACAGTTTTACCAAGCGTGTTGATATTGAAGTCTTCGTCAGCCAGTTGCGCTTCGATGGTATCGATCACCCGCTGCAAAAAATCCTGATCCATCGAGACCGCACTAACTTCCCGGGGTTTTATGATAGTGGCTGTGCTAAAGCGCTGCCGCAGTTTTTTACGCAAAGAAATCAGATTTTTCACCCGCACACGTAATTCTTTGGAATCGAATGGTTTGATGAGGTAATCGTCCGCTCCGGTTTCAAGACCTGCGATTTTTTCATCCGCTGTCGCTTTGGCGGTGAGCAGAATAACCGGGATGTGGCTGGTTCGCTCGTCGCTCTTTAACGCAGCGCACACTTCGTAGCCGTTCTTTTTCGGCATCATAACGTCGCAAATAACCAGGTCGGGGATGTTCTCGATGGCCTCGTCGATACCTTGTTCGCCGTCTTTTGCTTCCAGAATTTTGTACTCACCTTCCAGACTGCCATGAATGTAGCTGCGCACGTCGGCATTGTCTTCAACGATCAGGATGATAGAGGTATTCTCATCAAAGCCTTGCGAAGGATCCAAACCTTCGCAAGGTTGGGTATCTTCCTCGATGGGAGATGTCTCAAAGTCCCCCTTCGAAGGGGGATTTAGGGGGATGTCAGCGGTGCCTACATCGCCAATAATTTCCTCAGGCAGCAAATGATTTCTGCCAAGCGGCAGGCATACCACGAAGGTCGTGCCACGGCCTACTTCGCTTTCAACTTCGATACTGCCATGGTGCAAATGCACGAGTTCCTTGACCAGCGCAAGACCAATACCGGTGCCTTCATTTTCGCGAGTGCTCGAAGTATCCACCTGATAGAAACGGTCGAAGATATGAGGCAGACGATCCGCTGCGATACCCATGCCGCTATCTTTAATTGTGACTTCCACGCAAGGCTTGGAACCGGTTGCACTTTGGCCTTGGGTAGTTTCAAAAAAATCGGCGACAACCATTCTGCATGTTACACTTATTTTTCCCTGCGCAGGGGTGAATTTAAAGGCATTGGAAAGCAGGTTGGAGAATATTTTTTCTATCTTATCGCGGTCAAAATAGGTCTCGGTTAAAACTGGCTCAGTTTCCGAGTATTCACCAGAACTAACTTCAAACTGCAAAGAAATATTCTTCTGCGCCGCCAGAGATTCGAACGACATGGTCAACCCCTTGACATACAAAACAATATCACCCGGACTGGTTCGTAGCTCCATTTTGTCGGTTTGTAGTTTTGATAGATCCAGCAGTTGATTAATGAGCCTTAACAGACGATCGGCGTTGCGCCGCATCATCTTCAAGTTGGTAAAAGAGATGTGTTCACTGGATTTAGCCAGGGCATCTTTTAACGGGCCAAGCACCAAGGTAAGCGGTGTACGAAATTCATGGGAGATGTTGGCGAAAAAGTCGGATTTGAGGCGATCCATTTCCTTCAATTTGTTATGCTCTATATGTACCAGTTCGTTAAGATGTTGCCGTTGCATCCTTTCTATTTGAAACCGTCCGGTGCCATAAAAAAGCAGACCCAGGATGACAGCACAAAACGCATATGCCCAGTTTGTTCGATACCAGGGAGGCAGGATGGAAAATTCATACCGCCCCTCACTGCTTAGATATTTGTAGATATTCTCAGCACGTACCCTGAACCGGTAGTCGCCTTCGGGCAAATTGGTGTAGTCCTTTTTTGTTTCTCCTGTCCAGCCAGACCAGCCTGCATCAAAGCCTTCAAGAAAGACTTGGTATTGATTTCTAGTTGGGTCATCATAGCTGAGAGCGGCGAATTCAAAGCGAATCGTATTATGCGAATAGAGCAGTTTCAAGCCTTGCGAAGGTTGTGAACCGTCGTAAGGTTTCATTTCCGCACCCCAATAAATAGTCGAATCTCCATTCACTACAACCCGGCGCACTGCTGTTGAAAAGTTAACCTCATCATTTTTAAGAACAGTCGGGTCAAAACGCACAATACCCTCGTCGCTGCCGAACCAGGCCACACCGTTAGGCTCGGGGAAAATTGCCCACGCGCCGCGCATATCGGCTAACTGTAGAGAAGGAATATTCTTCCTCTCATACGAACCGTTATTTCCAGGAACCGCCAGAGCGATTTCGTATCCGTCCTGATCGCCGCCAGGAACCCATAAGCGCCCTTGAACATCACGAACAATTTTGTCAAGATACCTGGTGGTGTCGGCGAAAGATGTCCCGAAGCTTGAATCGGGGATGAAAGAACGGCTCTGTTGTTCAAACCGACGTAACCCTTTTGAAGTCGCAACAAGAATTCTGTCATTCACAGAACATACGTAAACCTTGCCTGTAGGTATGCCCTGTTCAGGACCATAACGTTGTATTGCAAATGCCGGCGTGTCTGTAGGAAGCTGGAATGTCGAAGCGGAGGTCTCGACGCGCAGCAGCCCTTCAACACGGGTGCCCAGCCATAAAATTCCTTCATCTTCTTCAACAATCGATATCACATGTTTATTGAGACCAGACGCACCGGTGAACTGCCATTGCCCACCAATTTTTTGTACTCTTGCCAAAGTTCCTCCGCCAATATAAACCAGCTTTGGGTTTCGCTGCGACTGATGGAGAAGAATTGTGTTCAAATCACTTATTTGTGTAGAACGATTTCCTTCGATCCGGTAAACGCCAGTGGTGGTTGCAGCCAACAAGGTGTTTTCCACCAAAAGCATCTCGCCGCAATAAGCCGAAATCCCGGCAACCGCTTTAAAAATGGGGTAAGTATCTCTCGTTTGGGGAACTGATAGATAAAAAATTCCCTGGTGAGTAGCGGCGTAAATGCGATTTTGAAATCTCACAATTGAGCGTACGCTATTTGAGATGCCCAATTTTTCAGAATATGTAGTAACTGGCGCCGGTGTATTTACTCGCGCCAAACCATTATCGAGCGCCACCCACAGTGCGCCATCAGCAGGATCGGAATATAAGGCGTTAACATGATTACTTCGCAAACCTACTGCTTTGTTCACAATCTGCCTTAAACGGCCTTTCCCATCGATGATGGCCACGCCGCCATTATGAGTCCCGAGAGCAAGCATCCCATCCACCAAATTCACTCCACGGGAGATCTGGTATGTTTTGAGAAAAACGTCAGCCTCAGTTTTAAAAGGCTCGAGACTCTCGCCATCATACAGCAGTAAATTGGAAGTCACGAGGCCAATGAGTATTTTTTGTTTCGGTTTATGGTGTCCTGCTTCAGACTGATCCTGCACATCTCTTTCAGAGGCAGGCATTGGGATCATCGTTTTAATGCCAACATCTTTAAAGTATTGTCCTCCCGCGACCAGATGGAGAGAATCTCCTACCAGCTTCATCAACCCTACACCGACTTGCGGTACGTAAATCGTATCTCTGACGGCAAAGGCTGATTGAAATTGTGTCTCCGACTGCCAGATCCGAAATTGGCGTAACTGTTCAGCAGAAGGTGAGCTGCTATCTGCTGTATCCGTTATATTTTCCAAGCGGAACAGGAATTTTAATGAAACAAAATAAGTACCGTGGCTGGTGGTCATGATTCTTAGAATATTGACGAAGTCCTGATTTTCCGGAGGCAGGCGATTCACCAGGGAGATATACCTCATTTGTCCGAGAGAGTCCGGCGCTAAATAGCCCAACTCAACTTCACCACCGGCATAAACGACACCATTCTTGTCAATGCCGAGTGTGAAAACTGCGGAGTTATTGGGCGTTGTAATCAAACGCCAGGAGACACCATCGTATTCGAGCACGCCTGAAATATTCGCAAAATACATAATACCGCGGTGCTCTCGCACCACGTTGACGTTTTGTGCGGAAGCGTTGTACTCTTTAGGATCGAAGTTTTGGATAAAAGGCAGTCCGGCTTCCTGCCAGTGGGCTTCAGGTTTTTCTTGTGTAGTCTGGCTTTGAGAAATCGCCATTGATAGAAATGAAAAATTGGCCAGTAAAGTCAGGGATAAAACTTTAATGAATCTTTCTTTTGAAATCATTTTGGTATGAACTCGTTTCATGCTCATTTTTCTTTTTAAGATGAGCTTTCTCATTCATGTTTCGGATCTAAAGTTGGACTTGATCTCGAAGCCAACAACGAAAGGATAAATAACATCCGAGTGCAAAATTAAACCTCTGGTTGAATATAAAAAAAAAGTTAAATTCTGCAAATCTTACCGGAAGAATGATTCCTTCAATAAAGCAGTACCAGTGTTTTCGGATAATTATTTTTGTAGAACCTTGGTTTGGTCAGCTATTGCTTAAGTTGGGAAAGCAACATCCCTGCCAGGGGAAGCGTCATCCATGCCGGAGCAACAGTGTGGACAAAAAAATCACACTGATAGCAGTCTGCTCAAGCCCCAACCAATCCCCGCAACGATAAGGCCAAATCCAAAACCAACGCCCATTCCGATTTTAACAAATTTTTGCGCCAGTTTCGATTTGGGTCCTTTGAGTTTTTTCGAATGCCAGGGATTATTCTGAATATATTTGTCCATCAAAAGCGCTGATGTACAGCCATGGAGTACGCCAGCCAGTGTACTCGCGAGCAGCAAGGTCAGGAAAGGAGCATTGCTGCCCAAACCCAAAACAACCGTGATCCAAATGAGATATAGCCCCCACCACAATGGATTTTCAAGTTTTGGTTTCATTCCAACCAGGCAAGAGAGAAGCCCCATACCGATGCCTGTTGCTGCGAAACTAAGCACTAGGTGCCACGAAATATCAGCCATTAACCCTCCTCCTTCTTTTTAGTAATCGTATAATTTTGTCCGTAGATGAAAAAACATAAGCACGATATTTTCACTCGACTCCTAATTCAGTATTGGAGAATCGGGTAAGCTCTTAACCAATCTATTTTGCTTTCTGTCTCCATCAGATCTGTAAATTTTCAATTTTTATTCTACAAGGCGCAGCCTGAAGAAATGATTTTGTAATTTGGGCCACGGGATGCCAAGTTGGGAGAGCATCCGCGGCAGAGTCCAGAAGCTTATCGGTGCGGTTCCTCTGAGCGCCCACCACGTCAAGGAGCCGAGCGTGGTAGAATCCCTGGGTAAAAATGGTAGCCACCTGCGACGTAGATTAACCAACTCCTCTGCAATCACCAAATTGGTGTAACCGTAGTTCCGCCGCACTTCTACACGAAAGGAACCCGCGCCATCGAACAATTGGCGGTACCGGTTTACGCTTCGGTAGACGGCCTGATACTCACCCCGTGCTAGGGATACACCCTGATATACTGTCGACTCTCGGAGGATAATCACTCCCCCTTTAACAAGACGGCTTTTCAAAGAGTGGAGTAGCGCCATAACATCCGAGTCATTCAGATACATACACAGGCCACCCAGGAAGACCATGTCGAAGGAGTCCTCCGGAAGGTCATGTCGACCGTCACCTTCGAGTATCTTAACATTGGGTAGATGAGCCACCCTTACCCTGGCAGCCTTCAACATCAGGCTACTTTGTTCAATTCCTAAAACAGTCTTATAACGCCTGGCGAAGATCTCTGTCCAAGTTCCTGCACCGCAGCCAACATCAAACACTCGCCCCGAGTCAGGCACGACGTTGAGCCAATCACCGATAGTTTGGATCTCTTTGTGTAGCCTATATCTGGCCGCACTGGCCGGGAGATTATGCCCATGGGTCATCATACTGACAGTGGCTGCTGTGCCGCCACTTGCGCTATCAAAATAACGCTTAACGGCTGCATCGTCTATAGCCGGATCAGTGGAGTCGTGGTGATTTATCGATTTCTCACCAGTCATAATCCCTCCCGTTTTTCCATATTGTTATTTGCAGTAATTTTATTGAAGTTCGCTCCACAGTCTCCAGCCATAGATTATAGTCAATCCCAAAGTATAGACAGAGAGAACATAAACCCACTTTCCGGTAAACTTGGGTGTTCGGATTGACGCTACATTCAAAGCAGCAATACACATACATGTTGTATACAGTATTACTGAAAAAATCGTCTCGCTGAAAAAGACCTCAAACAGAAAGACAAAGGCGAGAATAATACCATTATTATCAACTGCCAATCCCAAGTAAGTCGAATCATCGAGTAGGCCGAATACATTAAAATAACTCAACCGTATTGCACAAGCGGCGACTATCGTGAACGCCCCTGGCACGAACCAGAGACTGAATTCTCCATAGCTTAAGAGAAGCACAGCGGGGAAAATGCCAAAACTTACAATATCTATCAACGAATCAAGTTGTCCGCCAAAAGCCCGATCTTTATCGGTTCGCCCCGTCATTCGGCGGGCAATGATTCCATCACTCCAGTCAAAAAAAACAGCCCAGAGCATTCCGATTATTGCAGCAGGAAAGTTGCCCAGTATAGCGTAGTATATACCAAGCACCGCACATAGCAGTCCTATGAGGGAACAAATATTTGGAAGATCCCCGGCAAAAGAAAGTATTGTGGGTTGATGAGATTTTGGATTAGTCATTATTTTCGTGATTCTTTGTTTTTTTAGCCCATTACATCAATTAATGCTTCAACCAATTTACAATTCTCCACTTCAGTACGGCTGGCAATTCGGAGATATCGGTCAGAGTCCGGTTGCGTTTTACCAACACAGTCCTTGATATACATATTGTGTTCAATAAATAGTTTTTTTTTGATTTCAGGGGCGCTTTGAACAGTATCAGGCAAGCGACAGAAAATAAAGTTTGCGTCAGGTTTGAAAACCGTCATACCTTCTATGCGGCAAAGATTTTTATACATACTGTCTCTGTCCCATCTCACTTGTTTACAACTTTCAATAAATTCATGCTTGTAATAGGGCAATAGCCGTAGAAATTCTTCTGCAAATCCGTTAATATTCCAAATGTGTATGCCGTTTCTTACAGCTTCAGTAAATTTCGAATTTGCGCTCAGCATATAACCGATCCTAAGTCCACAGATACCGTAAGCTTTACTCATGCTTTTGAAAATTGCCATATTGGGATAATTTTCTATTTCTTGTTCAAGGCATATTTGCTCAGGATTCTCTGCAAAATCTAAAAATGATTCGTCAACAATGAGCATACAGTCATGCGTTTCAAGTTTTTTTACGAGCCGAATAAGATCGGGTTTGGTAACTAACATGGAAGTTGGATTGTTGGGCGTTACCACAACAGCTACATCAGCTTTTACTCTGATCGCCTCCGTAGCAAATTTATCTACATCCAACCGGAAAGACGGGAACTCTAGTGGAAATTCGACCGTCTGGCCTGCAGGTGCAGCATTGGCGTATTCATTGAAAGAAGGCACAGGAACGATTAACTTACCTGCTATGTGACCGGAAACTATTTTTATTAATTCAGCAGCGCCGTTTCCCACAACAATTCTTTCTGCAGGTTGGTTTATTATTTTGCCAACTAATCCGGCCAGGGCATCTTGTGCCACCGGATAGTTCAGAACAAGATCGTGAATTTGCTCTTTAAAGTTGTTAAATATAGCCTCTGGTGGAAAATAGAGGTTATAAAGATAGGCATGGTCGATAAAATCGTGCCGATAGTAACCTCCATGTTGCCCGGAAATAAATTGGTATTTTTCAGATTGAGTCCTATAATTCTGCGACATTTAATATTCCTGTTTTTTCCTTGGGGGATGCTACGGCGTTGATCAATTCCATATTTGAAAAATCGGGTTGTGCCAGAGCAACTGTTTCCGGGCTCACATAACTATCGGATGAAAATAGTTTCTCAGCCTTTGCCAAATCTTCAAGGGTGTCAATTTCATACCATGGCTCGCCGTCAAAAGAAACATGTTTAAAAGAAAGACTGCCATCAGCAATCATTTCCGCGAATATAATTTCATAGTAGTCATTTACTTTGCCATCTGAAATACGCTTATCCAATTTTTTTACAATACGGCGCCACGAAGTAAGTGAAATGCTGTAAATATTAACTGTTTTGTATCTAAGCTCGCCATTAGAACCTGCTTTGCTCACAAAAAATTCTTTTACATGGTGAGATTTATTGATGGTAACGCATGTTCCATTCATCCAGGGTTGCATCTTTGCAACAGCTATTCTGTCAGGATACAGCATGGCAGGTAAAAGCGATTCATCAAAAACAAGATCACTTTCGAACAGTAGAAACGGCTCATTGATAACTTTGCGTGCCATCCATAGAGAATAGATATTATTCGTCGTCTTGTATAGCGGGCTAAAAATATAATCGATTTTTATGTTTCCTACCTGATTTCCCAAAAAATCTCTTATATGATTTTGTAGATGCCCTGTAACGACGACCAAGCGCTTGAAGCCATTTTGGTTTAAATTGGAGAGTAGCCGCCCGAGGATTGAAACATCATTAACTATGGTTAGGCATTTGGGTGCATTCTCAGTCAACGGATACAAGCGGCTACCTGTTCCCGCTGCGAGAAGTAATGCTGTGGTCACGCGCTCTTTACGGTCATAGTCATGCTTCAAATTCACATCCTTTCTTTAAATGAAGGTATCATTAAAAATTTAAATGATATTGGAAAACGATTCCTTTTGAAAAAAAGCAGATCTTCTTTTCAACTTGCATTTCCAGGAGTATTTTGTCTCGTGGCAATTATAAATTGTGGCTGGAAGTATCTATCCCAATTATCTTTGTATTCATAAATCACTTTGAAATGATTCCACGCATAAATTGCCGGTGCAGATAGTCACTACCAGACACTTTCTGAATACCAAAATGACAAATCACCTCAAAAGGTGTTAGGGAGACGTGTCAGCTTGCGCTATAGGAAACGCATGAGTGGGTTAGGAAACCCTAGCAAACATAACTTGTCAAAGATAGATTTTTTTCCAGACGATCCTTCTAACCGGAAAACAATTCATCTTTCTAATATTATTCAAAAAACTTGAACGATGGCGATGAAATATATACAATTTAATCTTTAAAACCTAAACAAAAGCAAATGGCGACAAACCAAGGTACTCCCTGTTTATTTGTCCTTCTGCGTGCCCGGCATAAAATCTAGTACTGCTGTCGCAATGGCTGTATTATCCATGCTGGTAAAATA
>JAJDAE010000075.1 GCA_029262035.1 Candidatus Zhuqueibacterota bacterium | reverse complement strand
ATGATATAAATGAGGTAGAATGGGAAGACGATTCAATCCTTAAAAATATGAATACCAAAAATGACTATGAGGTCTACATTACTTGGTTAGAAAAATCTGAGAAGTAGGCCTTCAGAATTAAGATTCCGTATCCCCACCGCGACCATTGTAAACAGGACTGCCGCTCTCTGCAAATTCCCGAAATACAGCGCAAGCCTCATCTCTTAAAACATTGTCGAGTACATCTATGCCGCGCTTTTTAAATTCGTCGATCCAGTCCGGATGGATTGGGCCTTCATCAAATCCTGTTATTTTTTCCACCGCATCATCGCTGCCGGCGATTACCAGCGAGCGCACTCCAGACCACAGGACTGCACCGTAACACATGGCACATGGCCGCCAGTTTACCACGAGTTCATGAGCAGGCATTTCCTGGCTGCCCAGGTCGAAGGTTTGTAATTTGTTTTGCGCCATGGACAGAGCAACTACTTCCGCGTGGGCTGAAGAGCAATTTAACGGCACAACCCGGTTGACGCCTATCGAAACTATTTTACCTGAATCCCGTTCGAACACGGCTGCTGCGAAGGGACCACCGGTTTTATTCACAAAATTTAACTGTGATAAGCGAATAACTAATTTCATCCGCTCCTCTTGCATCAAAATGTGCTTGGGATATTTTTCAATTTCCTGGTTGACCCAATCGGGGAGAGTGAGGGTTATGTTCATTTAAATTTCCTTGTCTTTTTACTTTTTTTTGAAAAGGTCGTACCCGGAATTATCTTGGCTGACATGCTGAATAGGCCTAAATAACGTTTGTTCTGTCAAGGCTTCGATACTGAATTGCCTCACTCACAAACTCCGGCTTAATTTCTTCAGAACCTTCTAAATCTGCAATGGTTCGGGATACTTTCAAGATTCTATCATACGCTCTGGCGGACAGTCCAAGTTTGGTTATTGCCATTTTCAGAAGTTCCTGGCTCTGGTCGTCGATTTCACAATATTTTCGGATTTCCTTGGATTCCATTCTGGCGTTGCAAAACAGATTAGTCCTGTCCTTGAATCGTCCAAGTTGAACCTGTCGGGCTTTTTTTACGCGCTCTCGGATGGTGGCAGAAGGCTCACCGCTTCTGTCGCTGGTTAGATCCTTAAATTTAACCGCAGGCACCTCAATGTGAATATCAATTCTGTCTAACAGCGGACCGGATACTTTTGTCACGTATTGTTGGATTTGTGGCGGTGTGCACGAGCAATCATTGTTGGGATCGGTTAGAAAACCGCACGGACATGGATTCATGGCCGCCGCTAACATAAACTCAGCAGGGTAGGTGAGTGAGACCGTGGCTCGCGAAATGGTGACTTTGCCATCTTCTAAAGGCTGGCGCATCACCTCGAGTACATTTTTCTTAAATTCCGGCAACTCATCCAGAAACAAGACGCCGTGATTGGCCAGACTGACTTCACCGGGTTTAGGGATGTGGCCGCCGCCGATAAGCCCTGCATCTGAAATAGTATGATGCGGCGAACGGTATGGCCGTGTCCCGATCAAGGCGGTATCTGAAGACAGAACCCCCGCCACCGAATGAATTTTGGTGGTCTCCAACGCCTCGTCCAAAGTCAGGTCGGGCAGGATAGAGGGGAAACGTTTGGCCAGCATGGTTTTCCCGGAGCCGGGAGGCCCCACCATTAAAATATTATGCCCGCCGGCTGCTGCTACTTCCAGTGCGCGTTTGACGTGCTCCTGACCCTTTACGTCCGAAAAGTCGATGAGATAGTTTAAGCTGTGTGAAAAAATTTCATCCACGTCCAGTTCATAGCGTGGCTTGGTTTTAGCGCCGTTCAGGAATTCGATGGTTTCTTCCAGGGATGACATGGGGTAGACTTCGACTTCTTTGGAAATAGCTGCTTCACGGGCATTTTTTTGTGGCAGAATAATGCCTCGAATCCCTTTTTGTTTTGCAAGGACTGAAACCGGTAAAGCGCCTTTTATGGGACGCAAACTGCCATCAAGCGAAAGCTCGCCGAGGATTAGAAAGTCATCCAGAATTTCCGGGGACACTTGTCCCATGGCTGCGAGGATACCAACAGCAATGGGTAGGTCAAAGGCCGAACCTTCTTTTCTGATATCTGCCGGAGCCAAGTTTATGGTGATTCTTTTTTGGGGGAATAAATAACCGCTGTTTTTAATGGCGGCGTTGACCCGCTCCTTTGATTCCCTGACCGCGCCTTCCGGTAAGCCGACAATGGCAAAATAGGGGAGTTGGCCTTCCAGATGTGCCTCTACTTCTACGATGTAGGCGTCAATGCCTAAAATTGCCGCGCTGAGTACTTTTGAGAACAATTGTGATTCCTATACTTTTGATGAAATATTTTTAGCGGAGAATGAGAGGAAAGTAAGGAATTTTGAGTTGTTAGTCAAATTTAAATTCTTAATTCAAGCCCAATAAAATCTCGTGCAACCAGCAAAGTACTGAAAAGGTCATACTTTTGAAACGACACAGATTAATTTTTGGGTACCAAAAGTACCGGGCAGGAAATCAGGTCAGCCACTCGTTCGTCAACAGAGTCGGTGAGCGCGGCCAGAAACGCATTTTTGGGGTGATGCCCAATAACCAGAAGGTCGACATCTGCGGCTGCTTTGGCAATTTCCTGTGCATAGGATTCACTTTCAGCAAAAGTGATTTTGATTTCGTTCGCGAGCTTTTCGTAGCCTGCTGCTCGAAATTGCTCCCGAATGTCCTCTTCATTTACGCGCGGCAGTGTGTCCATCATCATGTGCGTTTTTCCCGCTGCCGGGTCATTAACATGAAAAACTGACAGGTCTGCCCTCAGAATTTCTGCTAAACGAACCGCTTCTTTGATGACACCATTCTCGTGGTCTGTGCAATCCAATGCGAGTAAGATTTTTTTATATGGCATTTTTGAAGTCCTTTGATTTATTTATAAAATGTTATTTTATGTGGAAAATTTCGTATTCCATCTATAAACCTATTAATAAGCCTGTGGCTATTTTATTTGCTTGGCGTTTGTGATGGGTTATGAACCCATCCTTCGGTGGCTGACAGGGTTATATATAATTTCATACAATGTAATTCTTTGACCACAAATAGTGGAATAGCAAATAAGGCCGACAACAAAGAAATATAGTGTCTAAAATGTTGTAAAATTATTGAAATCGTCCCGTGTACCTCAGAACAAAAGATTTTGAACATCTCTAAATATGTTTGGTTTTCATTCTTTATTTATTCACCTTTCATACATGATGATGTATAAAATAGTACGGACAAAAACAACATATTGCGATTACTTCTTGCATTTATAGAATATTTTTTCTTACAATGTTTTTCAACATAAACGATAACAGCTATAAGGAACTCAACAATGAAAAACATTTTAGATTCATTCTTTGAAATCGTCATTCAGAACGTTATTATTTTCTGTTTCTCCTATACAAAACTAATCAGTCAAAAAATGTATCTGTCTGTTAAACGACGACTGGCGAAACCACAAGAACCACCAAAACATCAGCTTAAACCAATACCGTCCAAGTATTTGTATTTTTTCGGTGGCTGTGTTGTTACTGCTGTTGTCATTGGTCTTGTGATTCACAATAAAGAGGAATTAAGAAAGGGCATAGAACTGATCCCATCTAATCATTTAGGCTGACAACCCTTAAAAAAGAAAAGAAACCAATGCAAAAGCAAGATTACGAAAGGTTAATCGACGACAAAATCAAAGATGCAAAACTTGAATTATGGGAAAGTAGATTCAAATACTTTATGGCTTTTGCAGGAACCATCGTTCTCATATTTGGTTTGATTATTCCATTTTGGACAATAGACAAAGCAGAAGACAAAGTGGATAAAGCTATAGAAGAAATGAGAGCAAATTTTGAGAAACTTGCGGGAACACAATTGAGAGAGCCGAAGATTGTTGGTTATTTTAACGGTAAAAAATTAGATGGGCAAGTTCTTTCATTCTCTATTAAACAAGACTCACAACACTATATTATTTTAAATAATGAGGGAAGTGAAGTTGCCAGGGATGTAGCAATTAAATTCTATTATACACAAAAATCAGGATTCTCTGGGTATTCTCAACGCAACATTGAAACTAATGAGGAAAATGGATTTGATGGTTTTTGGCCTTTTTATCAAAAAGCACAAATAAACCCTGGTGATTCTCAACACATTCCTTTTGATGTCCATTATTCACAAGCAATAAAACCAAAACAGTCTTTTCCTTTGATGATGAAGGTCACATATAATAGACCTGAGCCAACAAAAACATCTTTCACTATCCTCTTTAAAGAATAAAAGCGACAAAAGTAGGATTAGATAACAATGCCTGATAAAAACTGTTTCATCATAATGCCAATCACAACTCCTGCTGATAGACTTCAAGATTATGGAGACGATGAAGATCACTTCGAACATGTATTAGAACATCTATTCATTCCATCAGTAAAAAAAGCAGGATTTAATCCAATATCGCCAAAAACAAGTGGATCAGAAATAATTCAAGCTGAAATCATTAAAAATCTTTCTGATTCTGATCTCGTTCTTTGTGATATGTCTATACTAAATCCTAATGTCTTCTTTGAATTCGGTATCAGAACTGCATTAGACAAACCGGTATCATTAGTAGTAGATGATAAAATCAAATCTAAAATTCCATTTGATACAAGTATAATTCAATATCACAAATATGACAGCTCTCTAAAACATTGGGAAATGGAAAAAGAGATTAAAGAATTAACCAAACACATAAAAAAAGCTTATCAGAACAATGCTAACAAAAATGCGTTATGGAAATATTTTGGTGTTTCACAATTTGGAAGTTTTAAACCAGAAGACGCAACTTCATTAGATCGAACAGAACTGATCCTTAGGAAACTCGAATCACTCACGTTTAAAGAGCATGAGATAGAAAATCTTAAAACGAGTGTCTGGGCACTTCAAGCAGATCTTAAACGTGTTACCGATGATAGAAATGAGTTACGTAAGGCTTACTTAAAAGCTCTATAAGTTTATAAAAATCATTGAATTAGAAAGAATAAATAGTTACCTTAGTGCAAAGAAAATTCCAAGAAAGCTCAAAAACCCTTGCACTTGAGATGATAAAATACACGCCAAATAATCA
>JAJDAE010000074.1 GCA_029262035.1 Candidatus Zhuqueibacterota bacterium | reverse complement strand
CTGGTGCCTTCCGGTTATTTTGGTTTACTGCAGCCAATAAATAACCGTTATGCAATGGGCGGTGGTTTTTCGTTTGTAGGGGATGATGCTCTTATGGAGAATGTGCTGGGCGTCTCCTTCGCATTTACACTCCCCAATTTGCCCATCGGTAAAAATGAAATTTATTTTGACCAAATGGGTTTTGGCGTCACCTTTAAAGGGCGTTGGACTTCTTTTGGAAATAATGAAACCGGGGGACAGAACAGGGTCAGGGGCTCCGGACAAGGTTATGGCATTGACCTGGGTTATATTTTGTTGCTGGATAAAAGTTTGTCACTTGGCATTATGCTTCGCGATTTGATAAATGATTTTCAATGGGATTCCTCTGTGAGCGGCAAATACTCCGAACGCGTACCGACCACAATTCGAATTGGCGGCGCTTATATTTATAATGAAACCACGGTGGCATTTGATTTGCGCAAAAGTCTGCATGAAGATACTGCCAATCGAGTTTATTTTGGTTTTGAAAGAAACGTTGCTTCGATTTTGGTTTTGCGCTCCGGGTTTTCAAACAATATCGGCACCTCAGACTTAAACCGGCGCTGGAGTTTTGGCATAACATTTCTGCAAAATCTTGGGGAGAATTATTTCGTCGGAATTAACTCAACTTACCGTATTGGCAATATTGAGGACTTATTTCGCTTCGGTTTGGATTTTAACTGGGGAGTACCCAAAAAAATGAACAAGAGGGATAGAATTTATTAGCCCTGTCTGTTACTTTTTAATTCTGAAATATCTTATTCCACAGACCGTTTTTTGTCCGAATAATTTGTTTGATCTGTGGTAAAATCTCCCGGGTAACTCGTTCGCCCTCTTCGACCAAAAAATTTAATTGCTTAAATTCAGACCAATGTATATCACCTACATTAGGCCGAATGACAATATCCGCCTGTTTCAGAATCAAGTTGTTATAGTGTTTGGCAGTCATATGTTGAGTTTGAAACATCACATTGATAACGTTGTCCAATTTTGGGCTGTCGTTTAAGGCTTGGCTTACGTCCACAGCAATAATGAGACTTGCATCCAATTCTTTCGCCGGAATTACCGGAGTCGGGCACACCACTGAGCCATCCACCATAAGATCGCCATTGATGCGATGGGGTGGTAAAAACCCTGGTATTGCCGCACTGGCAATTGCAACGGGCAACAAGTCTCCTTCGCTAAAGACTTTTTGCTCTCCTGTTGATACATCAGAAGTGACGCCATAAAATGGGATTTTAGTATCTTGGATCCGGCAATCGGGAATTAAAAATTTCAGTACACCCTCAAGGCGTCTTGCGCTTACCAGAGAAGTTTTACTTTGTGCAATATTTATGACCAAGCGTGCTTTAATATTAGTGGCTACCTGGCCAAAAAAGTTTTCATCCGACTCTTTGCGCTTAAATAACTCCAGACCGCTTTTTCTGTATTCTTTGCTTTCCAGGAATTCTGAAAACTTATCATGCATTTCTTGTGCATTGGGAGTATTTGCATAAATGCCGCCGACTACCGCGCCAATGCTGCTGCCGGTAATCAAATCAATTGGAATATCGGCGTTTTCCAAGGCTTTTAATACACCAATATGTGCACATCCTCTTGCGCCTCCTCCACCTAAAGCTAATGCTATTTTGAATTTTCGCTTCAACTATTTAATTACAATCATCTTTTTTACCTGAGAAAATTTACCTGCCGCCAGTCTATAAAAATAGACTCCGGAAACTACCTGTCTGCCATTTTCATCGGTTCCATTCCAGAAATATTTATGTTGACCCACAGGTAAACTCTTATTTTCCAATAATTTAATTTTTTGACCAAGCGTATTGTAAATGGTCAAAGAGGTTTTAGAGGAGACTTTTAATTCAAAATTAATCTTTGTGCCGGGATTAAAGGGATTGGGAAAATTTTGCGCTAGCTGGAATATCTCAGGGTTAGATGAATCCCCGCCTTCAACGCTTGAAGGAGAAAAAGTGAATGTAAAGAAATCTGTCGGGGCATTATTGGGATGATAAGCAGTAATGCCGGTTTGGTCTGTTAGTTTAAAATAGTATTGAAAAGAGTCACCAAGCACGGAATCCGGAAGTGAAATTTGAAATGAATTTAGTTCTGTGTCGGCTGTCATTTTTTCCTCTTTTGCCGTTTCTCCACCAGGAAATTGATAGCCAAAATAAACTTCATTCGCATCAACGCCATTTTTTGAGTCTGCATTAATTTGTATAGTGTAGGCGTCCCCTGCTTTGGTAATTTCCGGTTTTGTGCTGAACGCCGGCCCGTGAAATAATATAGCGCGGTAAGCATCGACCAAACCCCAGCCAATGTCATTATTAGGTGTGAAGCTATTGTCTGCAGTAGATCGCAATGCGTTCCGCACTTGCAACGGCGTCAGGTTTGGGTGGGCTGCCAAGATCAAACCGGCAACACCGGCTACAGACGGACATGCAAATGAAGTTCCGTCCCTGGCAGTATACTTAGAATTAGCAGGATCGGTTGAAGGATCGGCAAGGTAGGTTGTTACCCCCATGGCAACAACGTCGGGCTTGGTGCGGCCATCGGCGGTTGGGCCGCGCGAGCTAAAGCTGGCGAGTCGATTGCCGGAATCTACTGCACCAACGGTAATAACGCTATCTGCATCGGCGGGTGCGGCGATAATACCCCAGGAATTACTTCCATCATTACCTGCGCTAATGACAACAACAATTCCCTTTTTAGCTGCAATATCAGCAGCGATAGTTGTGACGGCGGTGTTGCCGTCCATATCCGATTGGTCATAGAAAGAAACATCACTAAAGTTGTTATAACCTAATGAACTGGATACCACATCTGCACCCTGGCTTTCAAGCCATTCAATTCCTGCAACCCAAAAATCCTCCTCAATAGAAGTTTCCGTGGGTACAAATTCCGTCTTAGCCAGTAGAATGTCGGCATCGAAAGCTGCGCCGATCAGCTGACCCTCTTTGAAACCGGCAATAAGTGAGAGCGTCCATGTACCGTGCTCATCCTGGTCTGATCTATCCTGGCCGGTTTGATTTTCAGTAACTTCATCATTGTTAATAAAATCAAATTCTCCGAGTAGCTTTAAGTTCTGAAATGCTTCATGTCCGTTATGCCTGAAACCAGAGTCTATCAAGCCAATTATAATGCCTTCCCCGGTAATGCCAAAATCATGAACTGCCGGGACATTGATTAACTCATTTTGGGTTAGAGAATTGCCATAGTCCAACTCGTGAGTTTGCCTTTTTTGCAATGAAAAATCAACAACGGATGCCTCCGGAGCGGGTGGCAGCGTACCTTTTGCAACAGGCCGTACCATTTTTACAAACGACAAATTTTTTATGGTAGCCAGCTCCACAGTGGTGAGGTTTATCGAAACCGCATTTAACCATTTTGACTGTACCGTGGGTTGCAAGCCGAGTTCTAAAAGCATTCGGATATTTTGGGCATCGACGGGTAAATCGTAATTGTCAATTAAGTTGTTGGGCGATAAAACTTTACTCCTTCTTTTCAAAGCTTTTTCTGAAATATCAAATTGTTTGGCAAGAGTTGCCTGTGATGCTTTTTGTAGAGAATGCGCTTCTTTGGCTTTAAAAAATACCCAATACTTCGCGGTTTTTTCTTTTTGACTGAGTAGAGGCGAAATAGTTGTTATTGTGAAAAGAAGCGTGATGGAAAGAATAAACTTTTGCATGTAAACTCTGGATTGGTTAATAAATAAACTGATGATTTCTTAAAGATGAATTTTAAACTATGTTTAATGTAAATGGTTTCTTTAGAAGCAAGTCGGCAGCTTTTACTCCCTGCAGTTTACTCCTGTCCTAATGTTCTCTTTCGACAGCAAGCAAGGTTAAGTCGTCTGTTTGTTTCGCATCATTCGTAAAATTTATAATATCTTTTTTTATCAGGTCGAGTACAGAACTTATGCTAACCCGGTTCGCTTTTTTGGGCGGAAACAACGATTGGACTAATTCAGTGAATCTCTGTCGTCCGTAAATCTGTTTTTCGGAGTTGTGACTTTCTATGAAGCCATCGGTGTACATGATCAACACATCGCCTTTATTAAAATCTGTTGTGTTTTCGTCAAAAACGTGGTCTTCCATGATACCGAGGGGCGGCGCAGTACCTAACAGTTCGCTCATTTTTCCCTTCTGAGGGATTAAAATAGGTGGTGGATGTCCCGCGTTGATAAAGCTTAATTTGTTGGTTTCTATATCCACGATTCCAAAAAATAAAGTTAGGAAAATAGACTTATCTGTGCTTTGAATGAGCAGGCGGTTGAGGTTCTCTGTTATTTGATTTGGCGATGTTGAATACTTTACTTGAGCCCGGATTGATGCTTGCGCCGTGGAGGAAAGCAGGGCTGCCGGAACGCCCTTACCACAAATATCGCCAATTGCGATTGCCATTTGAGTCTCTGAAATTGGAATTAAATCAAAATAATCACCACTAATGGTTTCGCACGCTTCAACAAAACTCACAACATTGAAATTTTGTATTTTTGAGGATTGAGTCGGTAATAATTTATTTTGAATGTCTTTTGCCAAAGAAATCTGGTGATTAAGTCGTTTATGGCGGTAAGTTTCAGTGTGCAAAATCTCATTTTCTATGGCCAGAGAAATACGCTGCATGAGTACGTTTAGCAGATTTTTCTTTTCTAAGGAAAGTACCCGGTAACCTTTATTGTGAAGAATGAGGCAGTATCCTATTACGCCATCAACGCCTAGTGGCTCTGCATCCGGTTCTTTGCCGCCTGTACTCAACATTGGTACAATAATTTTTCGCCAAACCCTGGGGTTTCTTTTGCTGGCAGTTTCCCGTGAATTTCGTGTGCCCGATTCATAATCGATAATTAGATGACGTGTAAGGTTTGCTTTTTGAAATAACTTCCGTTCAGCTTGAAGCATTGTTACGATCGTACGACCTCTCAAGGTGATATTTCTGGCAAGTTTTAACTTTAACTCTTTGCTTTTGTCGTATACAAAAACTAAGGCCTTATCGGCGTGTACCAAAGACAGCGACAGGTCTAAAATAGTTTTTAGCGCGTCCTCTGTGGTTATTTCTGTTTGAGAGTCCTTGTCTGCTAATTTGAAGTATTCGTTTTGAACGAACTCTATGGTGTCAACTTGTTCCGGCACTTGTATGCGGGTTTCTTCAAAAAAGTGTATCGTTACATTCCCGAGTTGTATGTAGTCGTTGTTATTTAGTTTGTTGAGTGCGAATGGAGCATCATTTAACAAAGATCCGTTTTTACTTTTTTTGTCATGAATCAAAAAAGTATTTTTTTCGAATTTTAATTCGGCGTGGTATCTCGAAACAGAATGATCGTCGATAACGATGTCATTGTCGAGTCCGCGGCCAATCGTGTAGTTCTTTTTGGAAAGATAATGAGTTTTATCGGTTCCGTCTTCATGCACAATCCTTATCTTGGATTGGTAAAGCTTGGTGCCGCATTTTTTACATTTTACCGAGGTTTTGCTGTTTTCGTAGGAGCACTTTCTACACTTCATGTTGAATGCTCTCCCCAATCGTCTCTAATGCCTGTGCAAATTTCATTGCAGACTGGTAACGTTTTTCCGGTTCTTTTGCCAATGCTTTTTTTATAACTTCATCGAAAGATTTAGGAATGGAACTTTGTTTTTGGGAAGGTATTTTGGGTGTTTTGTGAACAATTTTGTAAACGATTGAAGGAATATTGTCGCCTTGAAATGGTCTTGTTCCGGTTAGTATTTCATACAACACAACACCAGTTGAAAAAACATCGGATCGTCCGTCAACTTTGCGACCCTCAATTTGTTCCGGCGACATATAAAAAGGAGTACCGACAATATCATCGGTTTGCGTCAGGGTTTCAAGCTGGGGTAGTTTGGCAATGCCAAAGTCCGCAACTTTTACAATATCCTTGTTTGTGAGAATGATGTTGGATGGTTTTATATCCCGGTGAATAATGTCATTTTCATGCGCAAAAGCCAGTGCACTGCAAATCTGTTTTGTAATATTTATGGCTCTTTGGGCGTTCAAGTTAATTTGTTTTTCAAGCACAGATTTAAGATTATCCCCCTCAACATATTCCATGACTATAAAGGAGAAGTTTTTGTCTTGTTCTACATCATAAATCACAACGATATTAGGATGATTTAACTTGCCAGCCGCCCGCGCCTCACGTAATAACCTGTCATGCAAGAGAGAAAGTTCAATATATTTATCCTTATTGAAAATTACCTGTTTAATAACTATGGTACGTTCTAATTTTGGATCCCATGCTTTGAACACCAGTCCCATAGAACCGCGGCCAATTTCTTTTTCAATAACGTAGCGCCCGATACGACGCATTTTCTTTATGCCGCCAACAATGGTTTTCGTTTCCATCAAGTGCCGCAAATTTTCGTCGGGATGGCCGGCATTTTCTGTTGTTTGGGTTGCCTCCAAAAGATCGGATGTACCGATATTGCCATATTTTACGGGTGTTTCTGAGGCAATTTTCATCAACTCATCTGTGTGTTCACCTGACTTTAACCATCCATATTTTTTGAAAAGTGATTGTTGTTTTTGCCGTAGAAAGCCCCTGTTCTTTACAAATAGAAAAATTAGAAACGTCATTGCGGCAGTACCTAAAGTGAGCCCATACCAAAAGTTGGATTGGCTGCTGCTTTGAGGTGCTGTAATACTATCCGGGGTTGGTATGGCTGGCTTTGGTTTTATTTCGACAAAGGCTTGGTTCGAGCTATCGGCAGGAATTACGATGACATCGGCGGAAGCCAGTTGTTGTGAATTTTGAGTTGGTGGTATGGTAGAGTCAGCTAATTGCTGCACAGCAATTGCTCCTAACTCAGCTGGGGCTTCTACCCGGACAATGTTTTGATTCGTGACCGGTTTTTCTTCAGAAACTTCAATGTCATCAATTTCATTTTCTCGGGGAGCATTTGGCGGAAAAATCTCACTGGAACTGTTCTGTGAAATTTCTTCATCCGAAACCGGTTGAGCTAGTTTTGTGTTTACTTCATCCAGCAAAAGGGCAGTGTTTTGGTAGTTTGCAGGCAAATTTGCAAGCAACTCAAAAGCAGTTTGCCAATTTTTACTATCTATGGCCTCAAGGCTTTGCCGGTAGTTTTGGCCATGCTCCAAGTGCGCTAATTCTTTACCGATTTTTTCATCATGGGGATATAATTTTTGGCCCTGTTTTAAAATATGGATAGCCTCGTCCACTTCATTTACTGAGTTCGCGGTATGTGCTTTTTTTAGCAAAAACTCAGGCGTACAGCGTTTGCGCACAATATCCAGATGGAATTTTGCTTCCTGCAGATTTTGGTTCAAAGAAATCGCTCTTTGGTATGCAAAAATCGCATCCGGATATGTCTTGGTTCGCAAATACACATCACCAAGCTTATTCCAGGCTTCATCCTGCAAAGAGTCAAGTGCAATGGATTTTTTTAGTGATGCAATCGCCGCGTTGTAATTGCCCGAATAATATTGCGCCGAACCCAATGCCGTTAAGGCCGGGCTATAATCCGGTTCAATGTCAAGCGCATCTTTTGCAGCATTTTGCGCCGAGTCATATTGTTCCTGTTCAATTAAGTCTTTTGCCAACAGGCCAAACGCATTTCTGAGATAGAGTTTCAAAGTTTCTTTTTGAGAATCTTCTATCTCATAAACTTTGCTAAGAGTCTGTACGGTTTTTAAATAATCTCCCATTCTATAGTAGGTGATACCAAGACGATATAAGGCCGGCTGGTGCTCCGGGTTGATGCGGAGAGTTTTTTCAAAAAGGGCTATTTTTTTTGATAAGTCGGCCGTGTGTAATCCTTGTTCAAAGGTAAGTTGTGCTTCGGTTTTAACTCCGGATTCCTGGGAGAAAAGGGGGCCGTTTAGTATGAATAATATTGAGATGATAAACCGATATGCCATAACTTTATTTTATCAAAGAGTAAACTTAAAAAGAAGGTAATCGTGCAAGCGAGCTGTGTGAGAATGTTTAAAGCATTACCTTGGGAAGACGCAAAAGGCTTTCCCCAAAACTTAAAGAATGCTTGTTGGGATTAGGAATATTTGACACAAAACAAGCGGCATAAAGATACAAGAATCTCGTTAATTTGTCAAGCCATAAAAAGTTGCTACACCGAACTTAATCAGCTAAATTTCAATATTAAGTTTTATTTTTTCATCTTTGAAAACAATGGTTTACTTTTCTTTGATTCTTGTCTGCAAATTTCCTTCTCTAAACACAGAGTGAATTGTGAGGGTGTTTTTGATATCAGCCAATGGGTTTTTTTCTAACAACACCATGTCTGCGAACTTACCAACTTCAAGCGTTCCAAGTTCGTCAAGAACGCCGAGCATTTTGGCAGCGTTATGAGTTGCCATTTTGATAATGTCCTTTGGCTCAATGCCGCCCATTTGCATAATCTCCATCTCTTCGTGGAAGCTATATCCCGGAAAAATAAAGTCATTCCCCGTGTCGGTTCCAATCACCAGATTGCATCCTTTGGTGAGGAGAGCTTGGAGGTCCTCGCCGTTGTTTGATGCCACCTGTGCAAGTGTCGGGTCGGGCAGGCCGTCCCATGCATCGGCGTAAAGCATCTTCAGGAAGGCCCTGGCTTCTTCGGCGGATTTGGTACTGCGCAATCGTTCAATCTCAGCAGTATCGTAGATGTTCCATGAGGTAATCTCTTCCAGCCACTCGGGATGTGCCGGGTAGAAAAACATCTTGTCTATCATTATTGTGGTCACCCAGGAAACGTCACGAGCGATGAGTCGATCGATAACTTCAGTATCCTTCTCCCAATCGATATCGACGCCGACAAAATGAATGATGTGGTCGGCGCCGGCTTTCTCCGCGATTCTGACTTCTTCCATGTCACTAACATGTGCGAAGACGTTCAGGTCGTATTTATGAGCTTCCGTCACAATTTTCCTAACAAACTCAGTCGGAATTCTTTCGACAAAAGGCGGGTCAGGACCATCTTCAATGGTTACTTTGATACCCAAAATCGGTTGTTCCGAAACTTCCCGCACGAGCGTCTCGATTTGCAAAGTATCCCGAACATAATAAACCGTTTTGCCCTCTACCCACTTAGGGTTCGCGTAAGTCTTGACCGGGTGCCGACCTTCCATGGTGAAGTGTTGACTGGTGTGAAAAATACGCGGAGAGGAAAGAGGACTCTCAGACGAGAGCGCCCGCATAGATTGATAATTCTCATTGCTACAATCGCCACAGCCCGGAACGAAAATCGAGGTGACCCCAAAGTGGATAAATCGGGGGAAGTTCTCTTTCGCCGGAGATGGATGCGCGTGACCGTCGATCAATCCCGGGATCAAATATTTGTTCGTTCCATCTAAAACCTTTTCATCGCTCACTGCAATATCGCCTTCGGTGATGTCGATTATTTTTCCATCCTTGATGAAAAGATTCGAGTTTGGCTGTGCAGCGCCACCCGTTCCGTTGATAAGCGTGACATTCGAAATAACCAAATCAAATTCCACTGGGTTTTGATTTGAGCAATTCAGGGTAAAAATTAAGAGCAATATAGTGTAGGTTGATTTCATAGTCATTTTCCTGTTAATTGGTTGTTTTAATTTATTTTAGTTTCAGGATAATCAATAAGTTTATGGTTTTTGAAAAAGAAAAACATCATTGCCGATTTTAATAAACTCAGCCTGCCACTGTTCAGCTAACCACTCCATCGTCTGGGTTGAAAAAAAACACACATGGGTCGGGTCGGTTTTATAGTGCCAGCGGGAGAAGGCCTTTTGGTTTAAGGCCAACTTGGTCATAATTCCCAGCCAGCCACCTGGTTTTAAAATAGACCAGATGAGTGCAAGTTCTGCGGCAGGTTCATGGAGATGCTCAACCACTTCACTGGCGGTTATAAAATCATATTGTTGCGTGAGTACATTTTTTTCAGGAGCATAGAATGGGTCAAACAGGCTCATCCGGTGGCCTGCTTCCTCGAACATTCGGGAAAGCGTTGGCCCGGGGCCGGAACCGAAATCCAGACCATGGCTGGCTGGGTTGATTCGTTCATTCAGTGGGATGAAAAGTCGACTCAAAAATTTGCGATAGCCGGCATCTTCAGGAGAATTCTGGTGTTTGTCATATTCGGCGCGTTCGGCTTTCGAATCAGGGCGTTGTGATGGCGGGATATGGATTAGATGGCAAAAGGCACACCTATGATAATCGCGCTGTCGATCGCTGCAAAAAGGGTTGCTGCTCCCTTTTTCTGCACACAGGGGGCAGCGTAAAAGTTTTGTTGCCATAGGTGTAAAGTATTAGTTTGACGACAGAAAGTCAATTAAAGGATTGAGTGGTTAATACGACGGTTTTAGGCGTGGGTCGATAAATAATTGGCTTAGCTGCTTTTGCGTTTCCATTTTCTGATGCTGATGGAAAACTCAGTACTCCGCTGATACAGGCTGATTTTTTTTGCCACCCGCAAATTTACGTTTTGAAGTATAGTGTTATCGAGTTAACGTGCTTGGGTTGGTCAGCAGCAGTCTTGGGTTTGTCCTTCCTATCGCAAAAAACCGCTAATTCGTTGCAATTATTTATTGACTATGTGAGGTGTTTTTTTTATAATAAAATATCCCAACATAGCTTAACAACACTCGGATCGAGTTTAATTCGTATCATGTTTCCTTGACTACAGAGCCTGATCTAAATTAACTTGAAAGGAGAAAACACTTACAGGTTCACAATGTTTCCGGAGCCTTTTATCAACGACTAAGGAACAGTTCAACGCTGACTGTGTCTTCGCTGTTTGCACAAGACAGGCAGGAAATTGTTCTCACGCTGGAGGAAATCTCTGTCAGTGACAAACTGGCTCATTTTAACAAGGGAGAAGCGTTTCGATATAATTTCAAATTCCGGGAGGCCGTTCAGGAATATGAAAAAGTCCTGAGCCTGGGAGAAATTTCTGGAAAAGAATCCGAAGCGCATTATAATATTGGGTTATGTTACACATGGACTCAGGATTTCCAAGAGGCCCGGCAAATCTTTGCAGAGGTAAAGAAGACACATGCTAATGATAACACCGCAACTGCTTTTGCCGAATATGGCCTGGCCTGGGTGGACACCCGGGAGGGTAAGTACCTGGATGCAATTGACCGGTTGCAACAGAGGCTCAAGGATAAGCCTGGTGCCGACAAAGAGTACAATGCCGTTATGCGGTTTCACATTGGGCGGGTGTATTTAAAACATTTAAAGGACTATGACAAAGCAAAGGATGAATTTCGGAAAGTTGCAGCAACTTATCCGAATTCTGAAATAGCCAAACATCCTTATATGAAACTGATAAAAGACTAGTCAATCCTTCTAAAACATTAAAACCGGAGGAACAAAATTATGAAAATATGTTTGTTTACATTAGGCGTTATTTATAGTTTATCAATAACGTTGCCAGCAAATGCCTGGGACTACCCGACTTCTGTGGATGTGGACTGGATAGAATTTAACCATAGTTCTTCTAATAATTCTGTAGACATTCGCGTAAACTATAGTACTAATATTACCGAACCCGAATGGGACAATGGTGGTTCAACTAATGAAAAAATTGCCTACGTCAAAAATCAGAGTGTAAAGGTGCAGGCCAGGTTTGTGATTCAGGGACAAAGTATCTATTCATTAAAAGTAGGCGCAAGCAGTTCGGGTTTTGGTGATCTGGACTACGAATGGGTGCTTTTTGAAGATAACGAGGGACAGGCCTATTTTGACTGCGATGCTTCCGTACCCGGCACAGTAGATATTAGATCTTTTAGATGGGACTGGGACTATATCGGGGTTAATGGCGATGTGTTTGTAGGACAACCGCCCGAGTATTATGGGCCGAAGGCAATTGAGACGACCGGTACACACACTTATTATACCTTGCTTGGCACACCGCAATCGCCGATGACTGAACCCTGGACGGTTGTGTTGAATTATGCCTGTGATTGGGCCGCCAATCAAAGTACCGAATCAGGTGTGGCCACCAAAATCACTGAAAACGCATATACCGTGTTTGGGAATAGTCATACTTATAATGGCTATTACACTAAGGCAGTTCCACCTACATTTTACCTTACTGACTTCTTAAACGTTAATAGAGCCGATTGTCAGGATATGTCGGCGATCGTACAGGTTTTTACAAAAGCGGTTGGCGGAACCAATATCACGGCATTAAGGATTGAGGGTGCGTTTGCTTATAAATCTATTCTTCCAGTTGGTGCCAGCCAGTGGCAAACCGGAACCTGGAATTTTCATCAAGTTGGTTGGCTATTATCCAAGGTTTATGATGCTTGTTTGAAACTGGCAAATCCTGTGCGAATTCCGGTCGATGAGAACATCAACAATGAGTATAAGCCTGATTTGTTCGATTCCGGCGATTGGGAAGCAGACACTTCTATAAATTATACCACGGTTTATTAACTTAATATTAGAAAACAAAGGATAATGAAATGTTAAACAACATAAAAATCATCGATCTTTGCTTTTTTGTACTAATTTCGATTTTAATTTTCCCCGAACTTAGTAGCGCACAGGAAAAATTTGTACTCGGCAAAAATGAACTCGAAGGATTCACTCTCAGTGGGCAAGGCCCAACCCATTTCCCAATCGGGCCTAATTTTAAGGTTTATCCTGGTATAAGACAGACATGGCTTATAAACGGCAAGACGGATGGAGAAACTCTGATAATTCAATATGCTGAATTCAGTACAAGCCCAATAGCATTTGCCGCCATTGCCTACTCGGCTATAAAAAGTTCCGCAGGGTCATGGGGTTGGGGCACCAGCTCCGGTTCCATTATTGGCGATGGAACATGGGTCACCGGCGATGAAAGCGGTTTATTCATTTTACGCGGAAATGTAGGTGTTCGAGCTTTCATACCCGTAAATTACCAACCGACTGACAAACATAAACTTTTAAACGTGACAAACATCCTATTAAACAAAATTGAATCCAATCTATCTCCCGAAATATTCGCTTTTGAAGACAGCCTCAAACAAAACCAAATACCCACAAATAAATATGAGACTATAACCGAATCGGTGGTCAATTCGGAGTTGATGAACGGTTTTACCCCGCATTCAACCTGGGATTCAAAATGGCTGGTTGACTCCACAAACATGGCAATGGGGATACGCAAGGAATGGAGAGAAGGGGGAAATACGGTTATCGGCTTTGATATCTGTAGGTTTGAATCAGTCTCTGCCGCTGAGCAGGCGGCTGAATTTTTGGGGGAGTACAGCATTTATTCCGGTAACAAGATTAACCTGGAAACCCGCGATTCTTTGAGTAAGATAATGGCGGATTGGATAAAAACAAGAATGGGCAAAAATATGTCCATTCTTGGAGTTATGGATAATATTGCGATAAACATTTACCAATACGACAGCACTGGTGTTGATACGACTTCTTTTCGTGCGCTTGTTAAAGAAATGGCGGAGCAAATAGGAAATTTTAACAACCTCCGTAGCCAACAACAGCGGCCAGGCTACGGAGGAGATACCGGCGGCCTTTATCCTGAGACAGAATTATCCTAATCCGTTTAACGCATCAACGGCTATCAGTTATACACTTATTGAGTCTGCAAAAATGAGCCTGCAAATATACGATATCGCCGGCAAGGAGATAGCTGTGCTGGCACAAGGCTTCAAACCACCAGGCTTTTACCGCTTAACCTGGGATGGCAAAAACAGCAGTGGTCAGCCCGTGCCGTCGGGCGTTTATTTTTACCGGCTTACTGTCAACGCAATGGTTCAGACGAAAGAGATGACAATGGTGCAATAAGGCGTGACCAGGAGGCGTCTATGTATTACAGATTAAAAATTACCGGAGCATCATTCTTAGGTAATTTTAATTTGTTTCACAATCTGCATGGCAATTGCCCTGTCAATGGCTTTTGCGTTTCCACTTGCCTTGCCTTGGCTGTCTCTTGTATTCTATCTTCTTGGCAAGCCAGATCATCTGCCGGGCGCCCCGGGTGACGTTTGAGCGAATCCGGCATTCTTCAACTTCAAATCCGGCTTTGCGCAAACGAATTGTAAATGCCGGGTCCTGACCCGACGACCAAACCGCGAGCACCCCGCCGGTACGTAACGCAGAAAACGCGATGAAAAGTCCCTCCTTGCTGTAGAGGCGATCATTGTCTTTATGCGTAAATCCTGTTGGCCCATTGTCCACATCGAGAATGATGGCATCGAATGCATTTGGTCTTTGCAGAAGAAGTTCTCCAACATCGGTTTCTTCTATTATGACCCGCTTATCTTTTAGCGGCGAACCGGCCAGTTCGGCAAGAATCCCCCGGTTCCACTCGACTACGCCGGGGACCAGCTCTGCCACCACTACTTCGCTTGCAGCCCCCAATTCGTTTAGTGCAGATGCCAGCGTGAATCCCATGCCCAGACCGCCAATTAAAACTTTTGCCTGCGACCGGTCGGATAATTTTTGGCAAGCCAGCTCTGCCAATGCTTTTTCTGAGCCGTTCTCACGGCTGTTCATCAATTGGTGGGTGCCGATGCTGATTGAGAACTCGGTGCCACGCTGATAAAGGCTGAGTTTTTTACTCTCACCCGGTATTTCGACTGTATCAATTAGTTTTCTGGGTATCATTTCATTTTAGGCACTTTAGAATTTTTGCTCATTTTAGGCATTTTAATTTTATTTCTTCCATATATTCTTCGACGGCATCTTCTTTGGCATCGAGAGGTACAAGTCCTCAACCTTCTTCCTTGCCCATGGCGTTTTGCGCAGGAACTTCAAACTGGATTTCACTGACGGGTCACTGTTAAAGCACTTAATGTTAATAAGGTCGCCCAACTCGCTCCAACCATAATGCTTAACCAGACTTTTTACGATATGTTCCAGCGTAATGCCATGTAGCGGGTTATTGGCTTGTTCATTACTCATAGTTCGGCTTGATTTTTTTAGTGACTATTTTTTGCGTCAGCATCCTAGAACCACCACGCCAAAATAAAAATACCAACCAATACATCAAATATTGCACACAGTGGTGGAAACCATTTGACCACAGGTGTTTTCACCTTGTTGAAATGATGAAGCACATCCCAAAACCCATGAATGAAAAAGCCAATTGCTATCCATACCGGCGATAAAATGAGGCCTAAAAATGAAGACATAAAGACAATGACCACAAACGGCATTTCAATTTTCAAATATTTCGCTCCCGAAGGCGTCAGTGTCGCGCCGCCGTAAAAGCACGAGGTTAACGCCAAAAATAATGCAAATACTTTGAGCTGATGCATTTCAGCAAAATAATGAGTGCCGATTATAAATGTAGCAGCTAATGCTATCGATAAAATTAGTATTTTGGGTGTCAATACATTTTCCTTTTGCCTGCATGTGTTAATTTATTGTTATGCATTCATGGGAAACGCCGGTTACATCTCAGCTTTACCTCAATACAATCAAAGTAAGAAAAAGAAATAAAAAGTCAATAATATCCTATAAAAATCAGGGACAAAAAACCAAGTGAGGAAGTAGTGCGTTACGAACCTGGGGGAAGTAAGTTCGAATAGCCCGAATTATTAACCCCTTATCTATCTAAAACCAAACATTTTTTTACTTTGGAAAATGGGCCTGCAAGCAACCTAATAAAATAAACGCCCTGTGATACTCGATTTGTTCTCCATGAGATTTCATGAAGTCCCGGCAACATTTGTCCATTCCTCAAGGTTTGAACTATCTGTCCTTTTGCATTATATATTTGTAACCTAACTGTGCTTGATATGGGCAAGCGAAATGTGATAGTTGTGATATTGTGAACAGGATTGGGAAAGTTTTGATGAAATTCAAAGCCTTTGATTAACTCCGACGCGTCATTGTTCGCCAATCTTGTGCTATCTATTTTAATTTCCCATACTACTTCCCCACTCAAGAACGTGTAAGGATCATTTTTCACCAAGTGAGTTTTGTCTGTTACTACTGCCTTAATAGAATGTTTCCCATCATTATAACCAGCGGTTCTTAAATGAAAGCTATCTGTGTCGGCTGCTATGAGTTCATTGTTCAAATACCAGTCCGTTTGAATCGTGTTAGGGGTGGGTTTCATCGGATGAATAACGAAGTCGATATTGGCGTTTGCGGAGAATGTTAGCTCCTGATTAAAGGGTTCAAAGGACTCAAAGGTAGGTAGCAAATTGTAAATTGATAAAATAGTTTGCTCGATGCAAACTTCACAGAATGGTTTCAGGCTTTGGCGCATTTTACAGAGATACTTGGGACGGTACCAACCGGTTGGATTGTAAACAGCGCCCTCAAATAATCCGATGACGTTCCCATACCTGTCTTCAATTTCTGGTGTTGGAAGCGGTGTTGAGCCGTGAATCCATTTATTCCACTTAATGAAATCTCTTCTTGTTTCTGTAGTAGCATTTGCCGCTTCATGACCAGTTCGTCCTCCTGCAATACCCTCATATTCATCTGCTAAATGTGCAAATGAATGTCCAACTTCATGAATCGCTGTATCAAAACTTCGGCTGTGTAATGAAAAAATTGCAAATGCACCGCCAGCACCACCGAGCCATGAATGATTAACAATTATAAAAACAATATCCCATTCGGGTAAATTGTCCTGCAAAACAGAGTGAACTGCTCCGTAATTTTTAATGAGTAGAAGGCGGTGAATTCTGCCGCCATCAAAGGTGCTGTTGAAATAAGTATCTCGAGTGAATGTCGAAACGCCTTGGGGTTCATCTATAGCAGTCCCCGGATGATCGCTTCCAGATTCCTTCGAGGCTACTTCGATTGAATACACATTGAAGTAGTTTTTATATTCGCGATAAGGTTGTGTTTTGAATATCTGACGGACTGTAGATTCAACCTTCTGATTGAACAGTCCCATTTCGGATTTGGTGAAACCCTCGCTGAGAAAGACGATATTCATATGGGTGTAGTTCTCCCCATTTATAAGAACTTCATTTACAGGGAAATTTTGGCAAAACAGCGCGGAGCAAAACGATAAAGAAAATAAGGCGGTCGATTTGAGAATGTTAAAATTCATTCTAGAGTGTTCAAGCTATCCATTTTAACTACAATGGAACCGATTTCTATTGCCTGCTTTTTTAATTCATTTTTTGGGTTCATACCATCGCGGGCTTTATAAAAATTGACTTTATGAATTTGAGCATCATAAGGTAACTTGACGGAGAAATTCACGCTATCCAACTCAACTTTTTTTGCTGAAAACATTCCGTTTTTATCATCGGATTCATAGAACAAAATTGTAGGATTTACAAACCCGTTTTGGTAGAGTTTTTTCTCTGATGTTGAGAGTACAGTATAATAAAGATTATCTTGAAGAAATTGATTTCTCTTCTTTCGCTTTAATTTGCCTGGGACTATTTTTACATTTTTCAAAAGTACTTGACCCTTGACCATTTTCAAGTTTAAAAATATAATTCTTTCAGAATTCTGAGCTAAACCTAATGAAAAAATTACACTTATAATTAGTATAAATGGAGTGACAGAAAATTTGCGCATGTGTACTTCCTTATTCAAAGTTTGTACAAAAGAAATATGATTGTTTTTCAAAAATATTCCGCTTGTACCGACCATCAAGCAAATCTCAGGGGTTACTTAAATGTAAATGAGTTTTGGTTCTATCGCTAACTAGTGATTGGGCGAAAACTCACAAACATGTCATTCTGCGCGTGAGCTCCCAAATCTCCCGCTTGAGGCAAAAATTGAAGCGCGAAGAATCTTCTGCTTGCGAGGCTTTTGCAAATAAGCCCAAAATAGCCTGTCATTCCGCTATATTGAAAAACAAGTGTTTTCGCTGATGTATTTGATGTATCACATATTTTTTTGTTCTTTTTTTGTTTTGTATAAGCCCTTTATTTATGTTTTTCCACGTTTTTTGTGGGGAAATATAAATAAAGGGAGCCACCGGCAAAAGATGTTAAATGTAGTACTTGATTCTGACGTTCTGCTATTCGTGGTCCAGTTTGAGTATCTGGCCGACAGTTTCCTTTTTCGTAACTGGAAACAAAGTAGACACCGCATACTGGCGACAAAGTAATTGACTCTAAAAGAGTGAACCCTGTTAGGAATGACTCGCGGTTGCCTATAAATGTCATTATCAGTACCATATTAACTCAGATTTATTTGGATATTAACAAACACCTATGACGTACTCGGTTTCATCTAAAAGACAGCGTCTTAAGCGAACGGCCAATGTGCGTGCCACCGCTACAATGGCTTTCTTGCCGTTGGTACCGCGTGCTTTAAGCCTGTCGTATTTGTTTCTAAGTTGCGGGTCGTGTCGAATAACTGTCCAGGCGCTTTCAACCAACACCCGCCTGAGTTGAGCATTGCCTTGACGGGTGATATGCCCCAAACGAGTATGTTCTCCAGATGAATACTGAGAGGGTGTTAAGCCGAGGTAACTTGAAAAATGAGCGCTATTTTTAAAGCGGTCGATGTTGTATAGTTCCAATAAGAAAGTCATGCCGGTTACCAGACCGACCCCCCGAACGGAAGTAACTCGCTTAAAGTTTGTTAAGTATTCCGAATGGCCAGAAAGCTTTCTGAGGTAGCGTGTCACTCCGGTTAAGTCGCACCGAATGTGGCGGTAACTTGTAATTAATTGAGCTAATGTGAAATTGTCAGACTCATATTCAAAACGGAGGTCTTCAAGCCAATTCAGATAATTATTGCTCCAACTCTGTTTGATATCTTCCGGGGGTTTAAGTCCATGGAGATGAAGGAATGCCTTTATTTGATTCTTGGCCCGGGTTTGTTTTTTGACAAGTTGGCTCCGACGACGAATAATTCTGCGATCAGCCTCAACGTTCTTTGGAGGCACATAAACTGATTTGAGAAGACCAGACATCAAATATTGGGCTAACTTCCGGGCATCTCGTTTGTCTGTTTTTACTTTGTCTACGGTTTGCGGAGTCAGGCTCGGAGGTGTGACAATGCAATCATAACCATCTGCCTTTAACGCACGATAAAGCCAGAAGCCACTAAAGCCGGCTTCATAAACCAAATTGAGCTTTCGAGCTGATTTATAGTTCATTAGAATATTTTTCAACCGGTTGTAATCAACAGGTATTTTTTCCGTTTCTACTATTTCGCCGTCACAAACAAAACAAAGGTTCCAGTGTTTAAAATGAACATCAATACCACAACTAACGTGCTTGTCTTTTATAAAACTTTTAATACTTTTGTACATTCGCATAATAATGCCTCCTTGACTGTGTTGATTAAGTTCAACGTATTTTATTTAAAATACTACAGCGAGGGGGCATTTGCAATTCAATATAGGAACTGGCTCGCGCTTTGTGCGATGCCGGAATCTCAACGGCCAAGGCAAGGTTTTGAGCGTAGAGATTCCGGTATGCCCCAAAAGCGGGCAACCGGAATGACATCTTGTAGGGCCTTTTTCTTGTTTGCAACAGCCTCTTGCGAGAGAGATTCTTCGAACACCAGCAGCTACTTTGAAAAACTGTCTCCGGGGCTTTGTGCTCAGAAAGACGCGAATATGTAGTTTTCGTTCAGACACTGAATAGGAAAACATAAGGATCTTCAGATCAGATATGCATGCTATAACATCACATCCGATAATATTTATATTCTAACCAGCATACTTGCGAATGGGCTGCCTTAATCAGCAGCCCGTTTACAGGAAATTCTAACTCGGCTAATTCAAGCCTCGCCGTACCAGCAAAGGCTGAATGTTCGGTTCCGCACCCCGGAAGGTTTTGAAAATTGTCATGGCATCTTCGCTGCCGCCACGGGAAAGCAGGGTTTCACGGAAATGGTCGCCGTTTTTACGGGTCAGACCACCATTTTCTTTAAACCACTCCACGGTATCCGCATCTAAAACCTCGCTCCAAATGTAGGAGTAGTAACCGGCTGAATAGCCGCCAATAATATGCGAAAAGTACGTACTGCGGTAACGCGGTGGGACAGCAGTTAGCGCCACACCCGCATTTTTGAGCGCATCAGCTTCAAACGCCAACAGGCCATCTGCGTCGGGCGCTTGCTCTGGTGTTATCTGGTGCCAGGCCTGATCTAGCAACGAAGCCGCCAGGTATTCAGTGGTTTCAAAACCCTGGTTGAATTTTTGAGTTGCCAGAACTTTGTCCAACAATTCTGTTGGCATCGGTTCCCCGGTTTCATGATGCACGGCATAATTTTTCAAAACTTCAGGCCAGGTCACCCACATTTCATTTACCTGTGACGGGTATTCCACAAAGTCGCGTGGCACCGAGGTACCTGAGAAATATGGATAGTGCACATCCGATAACATTCCATGCAATGCATGGCCGAACTCATGGAACATGGTGGTCACTTCATCAAAAGTCATGAGGGTGGGTTGACCCTCAGGCGGTTTGGTAATATTTTGATGATTGGCGACAACGGGTTTATTTTTAAACAAACCTGATTGCGAAACATACGCCATCATCCAGGCGCCACCGCGTTTAGATGAACGCGCATAAAAATCAGCCAAAAACAAAGCCAGTGGCGTGCCATCGGCATCGAACACTTCAAATACGCGAACGTCGGGATGGTAAACCGGCAGAGCCGTACGCTCTTTGAAGGTCAGGCCATAGAGTCGCTCTGCGGCATAAAACACACCTTTTTGCAGAACGTTGTCCATTTCAAAATAGGGGCTTAATTGCGATTCATCAAAATCGTAGCGGGCTTTGCGCACTTTTTCGGTGTAGTAAGCCCAATCCCACGCGGCTAGTTCGAAATCATGGCCATCGGCAGTTATCATCTCTTGCATGTCTTTGGCCTCACGCTGCGTGTTTGCCACTGCAGGTGGAGTCAAGTCTGCCAAACGCTGATTCACAGCTTTCGTGGTGAGGGCAGTCTGGTTCTGTAACCTATAGGCCGCATGATTTGGAAAGCCTAACAACTGTGCTCGTTCCGCGCGTAATTTGACTACTTTTGCCAAGACAGATCGGTTATCAAAATCCCCGCCTCGACTGCCGCGTGATAAAGATATTTTGTGGATTCGTTCACGCAATTCACGGTTTTCCAGTGACGCCTGGGGTGGTTGCCCGCTGGTATTTCTGAGGGCAAGGACATATTTACCTTCCAAGCCGCGTGAGTTGGCCTCATCGGCAGCAGCGGTAATGGCATTGTCCGACAAGCCGGCCAGCTCTTCCCGCGTATCCACCACTACTGCGAGTTCATTGACTTCTTTCAATACGTTTTGGCTAAACTTTGTCTGCAACTCAGCCAGTTCGGAGTTGATTGCTTTTAAGCGCTTCTTTTGGTCTTCGGATAAATTAGCCCCGGCACGTACGAAGTCAGCATAAACTTCTTCAATCAAGCGCTTTGACTCAGCGTTGATATCCAGGCTGTTGCGTTGATCGTAAAGGGTTTTTATGCGTGCAAACAATTTCCCATTGAGCAAGATTTGGTCATTGTGCGCTGAAAGTTTGGGCGCCATTTCGCTGTCAATGACATCAAGGTTGTCATTGGTGTGGGCGGAAGTCAAAGCATAAAATACAGTAGATACTCGGTTTAGGATTTGCCCGGAACGCTCCATAGCAACGAGCGTATTTTCAAGGGTTGGTGCATCGGTCTGATTGGCAATAGCTTCAATTTCTGTCTGCTGCTCTTTCATGCCGCGCTCAAAAGCTGGTGCATAATCGGTGTCTTTAATTTGGTCAAATGGCGGCAGTTTGAAATAAAGCGCACTTTCAGAATAGAATGGATTTGCCTTGGTGGAGTCAGTTGAAGACTCTGAAACATTTGAATTGTTAGACTTCATGGTGCTACTCTTAGACATTGCATTGGCGGTAACTAATAATGCCAATAACAGGACATAATTTAACAGGTGACGGGTTCTCATAATTAAGACTCTCTCCTTTGTGAAATAAAAAATGATGGGTTATTAAAAAATTATGAATTGGGGGAAGAAGGGTTGTTTTAAATTTACTTTTTACATTCAAAAATGTCATTGCAATAATTTTTTTCAGATGTAAATTATCTCACAGACTTTTGTTATTCCGATGTATCTTTTTGTAGAATTTCTTTTACTCGTCCAATTTCACCATTTTGCAATCGAACTTTTATGCCGTGACGGTGAACTTGTGATTTCGTTAAAATATCTTTTACGATTCCCCGGGTAAATGTTCCGGATCGTTGATCTTTTTTTAATACGATGGATACTTCTATTCCCGGTTGTATTTGCTCGCGTTTTGTGCCGTCCATATTGATCCGTTTCTTTTCGTTGCCGGCTCGGATGGTTTAATTTTTTGGGTTGTGTCTCAGCATTGGCTCGGCAGAATTAAAGTAAGAAAAAGAAGCAAAAAGTCAACTAATTTCGGCATGGAGTTTTCGTTGTCCTGCACACCAAACAGTTCCTAAATGATATGGTCTATATCAGCACAACAGTTAACTTGCAAGGCAGGGAATACCCCTTCCCCATGCGGGGCTTTATTACCCAATTTCCATTTTTTATGTCCCGGGCACCCGGCGTATTCAGGTTTTAAATCATTCTTTATTTCAATTTATTGAACTTCTTTTTTCTTCCTTCAAGAGACTTTCTTACCCGGCTCACCGGCTGAGCCATATTGGGCACTCCGATTGTAGTGTCCTGTTATGCTTGTTACTTTAATTCTTACGGTGCATTACCATAAATTGCTACCATATCTGGTCGTTCGGTAAAGTAATAATGCACCCAAATATAAACATGATTGAAAAGCGCAGCCAAAAGTGCCGCTTTGGATAGAAATAACAACCCAGGCAAATAGAGAATCAGGAGACCAAAAATGTACATCCCATTATCAGTATACTTAAATATCCCTCTTTTCGCATATGGCTCATTGTAGTTTTTATCGAAGTGATCGATTCCGTATGCTCTTTCAATAGTAAAGTACTTTTTGACTGAATAGAAAAGATAAATAACAATTGGCGTAATCAATGCTGCAAAAATATATGCAATAATTGGGTTTAAATGGAGTGTGTTTTTACTGCTTATTGCAAGAAGAATAATCGTAATTAGACGATTAATAAAAAGAAATGAAAATCCAACTGCATAAATATTAAATGCTTGTTTTACACCAAACTTCTCTGAAAATACTCTCTGGTAGAGTTCAAATCTCCAGACTAACCAAACATAAATTTGGTGAATAATGGGAATGGCGATCGCCAGCCAAAACCATAAATTTGTACTTATACCCCAGAATGAACCCTCAAGTATTTCCGGACTGCCAGCTAGATATAGCTGTATAGCAAGAATTAATAATATTAATGAGAATAAATGCCAAATTTGATGTTTAAATATTTTTTGAATTGCGGTCATATATCGAACTTAGGTTAAATTAGAAAAACCTTTTTTACCCTCTAACTACTTTAGTTTTTCAATACTGCGTTTACCGGGCGATTAACATACTATTTCTATTTTATCTTCTTTATTTGGCACAACACAAATAAACTCGAAACCATCTTTCCCAGCTTTATATGAATGTGGAACCTGACTTGGAATGTAAACAGAATCACCTTCAGAAACCTCGAACACTTCATCGGCTATTTCAATGGTTCCGGAACCCTTTAGGACATACTGTTCATGTTCCACTAGGTTCGTGTGTTTTGGCATACCTCCGTGCGGACCCATCACAAATTTTCTGAAAGCGAAATTGGGTGCTTCTTCGGAACTGATTAGAGTCTGCATGGTAGTTTTTTTACCTGCAGTAACTTCTAAAGACTTACGAGTGCCTTTTTTTCTAACATATTCAGTCATAGCGCAATCCTATAATAATAATGGGTTAATACCAAATAACTCGTTCATCTTAATCAGCATCTTCAATAATGCTGGTGACTATACCGGCGCCAACCGTTCTACCGCCTTCACGAACCGCAAAACGCAAACCTTTTTCCATGGCAATATCCGAAATCAATTCTACATTCACGCTGATATGATCACCCGGCATAACCATCTCTACGCCGTCGGGAAGCTGGATTGAGCCTGTTACATCTG
>JAJDAE010000073.1 GCA_029262035.1 Candidatus Zhuqueibacterota bacterium | reverse complement strand
ATTATCACTTGAAACCATAATGTAAGGCACACCGGCTTTTTGCACCGAGGACAACTTCGGCAGTCGGGTTTCCAAAAGCTGGCGAATGTATTCATCCTCGACTGCGTTTGAATCAGCCAAAACTTTCAGGCGAAAATCTTTGCGCAGGTTGATTAATTTATAAGTTTTACGACGCAGGCTTTCTTCGAGAATCCGTTCCTTCAATGCGAGTGGCAGCAACGCGTTTTCATCGCTATTTTTTATGAAACGAGCGGGATCAAACAAATTGGGGCCGTACACATAATTTTCATAGGCAATCATGGTTTCTAACGGAACATTGGCTTCAATCCAGCTTTTGGCATTTGTACGCGTGTCGATTTGAAGGAGAGCGAAATCATAATGCATGATCTTAGCGAATGGCGGAATAAACAGAACCGCCAGCAGGGCTGCTTTTAAAGCAGGCTGGAATTTCATCCGTAAGATTTCATCGAGAAAAAATGCGGCATAAATTGCCAATGCGGGAAATACAGGTGCGAGATAGTGAACACCTGTTCTGCTCCAAAAACCTATAACCAGGAGTGAAACCAGCACGAAAGGCAGTAAAACCAGCAAGCGCTTGTCTCTTCTGAAAAACACTTGAAAAAATCCTGCGACCATGAGCAGCCCCACCGTCCAATCTTTGGCAATGATTTCCCAGAAAGGCCAAACCAAGGGCATAAAGCTCTGGTGCCCCACCATTCCGGTTGAAACATGAGACAGCGTATAGTTTAACGTATCCAAATAGGCAGATGGCTCTATCAGCCAATATGGGGAGCCTACTAAAAACCCGGCGCCAATGCCAACGAAACTCAACCCAAAAAATCCGGCTAATTTTGCCGGGTTCTGGTGTGTCTGCATGATAATGGCCACAATTAGTGACAAAACAATGAAAGCGGCGTTGTATTTGGTGGAGATGGCTAAACCACAAACAATCGCAGCTAACACACAAAATTTTGCAGATGGTTCTTTATAAAACGCAAGAATAAAATAGATTGCCAAAGCGCAAAAAAATGTAAGCGTCGCTTCCAATAAAATCCAATGCGAAAGGTCAGTATGAACATAACTCAAAGTCAAAATTACGCTGGCTAGCACAGCGATGGTCTGATTAAAAAATTTGAGTCCGGTCCGGTAAACCAAGGCTACGGTTGCTGTTCCCAATAATAAACTCAGAATCCGTCCCCACAAAAAGATGCCAGAAGGATCTATAAAATAGGCAGCGCCAAAATCGATAGCGTTTTCAAAAATTCCGAATAAACTGCCGACGACATAGTACAAACCGTACACCCCGGCAAGTAGATAGGAGTACAAAGCCGGATAAACAAAATAGGTAGGCTCCAGGCTTTTCTTGGCACCGTAAGCCAATGCGTTAACCACATTAAATGGTTCATCCGAATTGTACATGTTGGGCAAGCCGTATGATGTTCCTATAAACCGCAGTGCAAACGCCGAAAGCAGTATCAGCCAAAATGCTTGTTTCTGATTTATTTTCAATTCGTTTCCTTACTTTTGATAATTTAAAAATTACTTCGTTTCAGTTTTGGTTAGAAACTCACACTCATGCCTAACCCGGCACGAGCACTTTTTAACGGTGCATGATTTTGGTGGACATAAAAAAAAGTTCGCCCTACAAATTGGCTTACTGATCGCAGATTCTCAAAATAAAACTCTACTTTACCACCGATCGGCAAACTTTGCCCCCCACTGTTTACATTGGGGGGTGTCTCCCCAAGGGTGGGGACAATGGATTTTATATTTTGTATTCGTTTCCTTACCAGTACTGAATTATTAAATCACATAGTTTATTTTTGTCCCACAATTCAACCGGATTCCCTTCTGCTTGTTGGAAAGCAGGTCTGGTGAAACTCGAACTGGTAACAAGTATCCCTTTGTCTGCCATGACGTTTTTGAATTGCATTGCGCCGAGTAGTTGTTGGACTTCTCTATTTCCAACTTTATGGTTCGAACTATATTTTTTAGCTTGAATTGCTACCTTTTCCGTCGAGTTCCATGCTACAACATCTACACCAAAATCGCCTGATTTCGGAGTTACCTCTACCTGATACCCCATCTTCTTAAATAATTTCGAAATGAAAACTTCAAACTCAAAGGCACCTAAAGAATCAATTTCAATTCTTTTATCAGGAAAATACTCAATTAAAACATTGCTCATACAGGTTTCGCAGAGTATTTCAGAAGCATTATATTCATAAGCATTCTGATAAGCCTCATTAGTAATGCCACGGATTACGTAATAAGACTCAAGACTTACATCTTCATGAGTAGCTCGGCAATTAGCGCATCTTGAGCCACAGAGTAAAAGGGATGTTCCAAGTCTATAATCGAAAGGCAAACTTTTATTGATTTGTTGTTTTCTTCTGGCAAGTAGAATACTCAATTCTTCTTGTTCGGTATCAAAAACTGAGTTTGAATCATTTATGAGAGCATCGAAAGTTGGTTTAGTTAAGTCATTAACAAAAGCCATGCGATATTGAACAAAGAAATCAAAATAGTTTAGAATTTTGTAATTTTCACTACTCTCCTTCAATGCTTCAAAATATTTGCGATTCCAATATTGAAATTTCTCAATATCGCCTGCCAGAATACATAATCTTCTGTTACAAAAATTGACTCCAAAAAGCTCTACAAGTTTTTGTATTTCCTTTCTTTCATTTTGAGCTCGTAAGGATTCTTCACCTGGCTCAATATTTTTTTTTAAAAATTTGCTTAAAAACATTTACCTTCGTTATTTTAGCTTTTTGCCTAATGGTTTTGTAACAGTGCGCCAAGCCATTTGGCGCACCCGCTGTTAACATGGTACAAGGCTGCCGCACCATAAAGTCCCCACTGACTAATAGCCAAACGCTAAACTTTATTTAGAAGGCGGGGAATTGCTGCGTATATCTAATTTTACTTAACTATACAAACCGATTCATCGCCTGTATCTAATTTATGAGTATATACAAATCTCTCTCCTTCAATCGCTATTTTTAGAAAGTGTACTTTGAAGGCTAACCATCCAAACAAACGAACTTGAACTATTGAATATGGGTTATTCCTTTCAACGATAATCCCGTGCATAGGCACATATTCTCCAGATGACAGTCTTTCTACTTTAACGGCTTCATCATTAATTTCCTGCTTTATTAAACAATCCCTAATTTCCTGTAATTGAGGAGACTTATTATATATAACTTCACCAATATCTAGTGCTAAGAATTCAAACGCTGTTTTTACAGGAATCAGTAGATTCATAAGTTTCCCTTTACTTAAATCAAGTTCTATCTTTTGTAAAGGCCATTTTATTACTTCAAATCCCGGAGATATTTCTAATTTAACATTCTCTGGAGAGGCATCGAATTTTTTTATTGCTGACTCCTCTTTAGCTTTTTCAACACCTGATTTCTGTAATATTTTTTTTATAGATTTACGAGCGATATCGGTTGTCTGAATAAGCGAGTTATTCTTTAATTTCTTTGACTTAACTTTAAACTCATTGTTTTTAAAATACCCTTCGATTACACCGGATTTACTTCGCCCTAAGTGCGGGTGACTTTCGGATATTGTCTTCGCCAAAATGGGAATATGGTTTCTTAAATTACTTACAGCCAAAAGAATCGATGGATCAGAGTTGGCTTTAGCTTCAAAACTATGTCCAATATTTGAATTGCATGGCCGACATAAGAAATTACATGTTAATTTTCCTCCGAGTGATTCAGGAATAAGGTGTTCTTCGCATAATTCTCTTTCAAGAAAACAGAGAATACATTTATTACCTTCCCAAGGAACGTTCAATTCAAATTTTTCCTATCCTAGCAACGTAACAATACATTATTCATCCTTTTTGTGCTCTTTCTAATTTTATATCCTAACGTCTCACCAGAAGTCTTTTCAAACTTGCAATTTCACGCTTTTCAAAAAAGCCAATGCTTAACAAGACCAACGGCACGGCAACTAAAACACCGAGTTTTAAAAAATTCCCCCAGGTGCCTTCATAATTATAGCCGGCAAAAAATGCAACCGCTATAACAACCGCCAGTTTGGCTAATCGGGCATATTCATAATCAATTTTATAGTACTTCCTGGCGAAAAAAAACAGCATCGCACTCATAACCACATGTCCAATTAGCCGCGACCAACTGCCTCCCATTATGCCAATTTGAGGAATTAAAAACAAATTCGCGCCTATATTAATCAGCGCCCCCGAGATTGTGATAAATGGCAGATATTTGGTTTTTTCCTTCAGGTAAATCCCAACCATAAAGTTTACATACAGCCCGTAAAAAACATAGGACAACAAAATTGGCGGCACAACCGCTGTTGCCTCCCAATAGCCTCGACCAAACAGGCTTCCGCCAAACAGCTCAAAACGCACAATGTCATCGATAAAAAAAGAAACAACTAAAAAGGTAAAAGTGGTAACCAATGTAAAATAGGTTAAAACTTTTGAAAAAACCTCCTTAGCATCATCCTGTTTTGAGGTTGTTAGGAAGAACGGATGCCAGGCAAATCGAAACGCTGTGACAAGTAGCGCCATAAAAATGCCAAGCTTAGCGCCGGCGCTGTAAACGCCTGTTGCCTCCAAACCAATGAGCCGTTCCATGAGCGGACGATCAATTAAATCGAGAATAACGACGGATAAAGCGGATGGTAAAAATGGTAAGCCGAACTTGAGCAGTGAACGGTAATCTTCCCAGTTAAACCGAAATGAGACCTGCTTCACCAAAATAGTGGACATCATGAGAAATGTCAGTCCCGACGCCCAGGCGTTTGCGACGAAAATAGCCTCGACGCCTTTCTTCAAAAAAACAATAAGGTAAACATTTAGGGATACATTAATGATTACATTTATGAATTTTAATAAGCTGTAAAAAATCGATTTTTCCTCGGCCCGCAAATAGAGAAATGGCAGAAAAGAAAACGCATCGAACATAAGAATTATGGCAGAAATTTTTACCAGTTTTGAGTAGCCTCCCGTAGAAATCAGGAAACCTGAAATAAAACCGGAAAACGCGTAGATAAATACCGTCAACAACAGAATCACTACCGAAACAGCCCAGAAAGCCGTGCTAAAGACCTCTCTCCTTTTGTCTTTATCATCGCTTAAAATAAAGTACTTTAGAAACGCAGCATCGATTCCATAGGTGTAAATAATCGTCATTACAGCGATAAATGTATAAACAACCTGAGATGCGCCGAAGTCGTCTTTTGGCAATGTGTGAGTATAAAAAGGCAGGAGGAAGAAATTGACAAGACGTGGGATAATGTGCCCAAGGCCATAAACTGCTGAGTGCTTGGTAAGACGTTTGAGACTTTTTAGCATTGATTTATTTTATAAATTGCGGATTGTTTTAAGTTTAAAAACCGTTAAATATATATATAAGGGGTAGAAAAAGCAATACCAAATTAACGAACCAAATTTAGAAGGGAGCAAAAAGAATACTCAAATTCCGATAATTAAAATAGCTACAAGCATTTCATATCTGAAAGCGGTAAAATAAAGAGTTGAGGTACAAAATGATTAGAGCTAATTGTAGAGACCGATTTACAAGCGATGACTTCACTTTTATTTCAAACACTCTCTCAAAATTGGATTCAGAGAAGGCCGCAATTGTAAATTTACTAAGTGATTCTGAAAGTCGCGATGAAATGTTGGATATGCAACCCCTCTTTACCACCTTGACTGAAAATCATCAATTTAGTAAAATCTCACCATTTTTATATTTCTACGTTTTATTACGACGAATTTTCTTAGAAAACGACTTGGATGATCGGGAATTAACAGATTATGTTGCAGCCATGTTGGCTGAATTTTTCAGTGCGGCCAGAGTGAATGCCATCTCTAATCACCACGGAATAAAATACCACTATTTCGTTGATATCATGCAGGATGCTATAGATGCAAATTCGTTCGAAACCTTTCTACTTCGCAGCCATATGGGCAATTATGCCCTTTTTATGACCGGTATTTTCCCTGAGCGGATTTTTTATAAATCGACTTATGGACACAAGGCACCTGGTTTTGAGTATTTTGAAATGATGGGGAAAAAAGGTTATAGGATGGCCTCGCAACACGAATTAGCGGTTAAACTAAGCCTGATGCACATTCTGAATAAACTATCTGAGCACTTCGGCCACATTCGGCTTGCGCTAAATAACATGGTGGATAATTACATAACTGTTGACAATCGTCCACCGACGCTCGATAAAACCTTACGACAAATATATTTTGGTGAAACCAAACCGGGTTGGCTGGATTATTAGAAGGATGTCATTACCTGCTCACTTGAAATGACACAATAATGTTGTTTGTTGCCACATAGCTATAAAACCCGTTTAGAAGTCCAAGCGTGAAATATGCAGCAGTTTTATTTTGCGTTTTTACTTTTCGCAATCCATAAAGAACAGTTAGGGACAATCCCCCCTTTAAGGCAATTGCAAGAGGCCGATTTTTAATGAATGTACGGGCAATTGGATTTAACTCCTTTGCGCCATTATCCAAACTATGAAAAGTAGTAACCAGATCTATGGCGTTTAAGGTAAGATAACTTAACTCCATAAGATGGTATGGAGTATCATTTGCTTTATTTAGGCTTCTCTCCTTGTTTGGTGGGGGCGCTGCTTTTTTTCTAGGTTCAGGAGAAGCAAAGCCGGATTCAGCGCATAGAATCAAAGCAAGCAGTGTGTATAAGAAGAGCCGGGTTACGGCTTTGGCATCAAGCATTTAAACATCCGATTTGTTAATTAAAACTCACAAATGAAATCGGATGCCGTCAACATATATTAAGTCAATATTAAAGATGTAACAGAAACTTAAATTAAATATAATCAGAATTTACTTTTGGTAACAACTTTTCATGAAATTACAGAAACTCAAAAAGTTTATAAAGAAATTTCTTTTACTGTAAAACAAGTATTCCGATGAATCTGAGCCATATAGTCAGCTTTGGGGAGGTATCCCCACCAAAAGTCGCTGCCGGTGTACTGCAAGGTTTCATAAAACCTGTAACAGTCATATCGGCCTTATCCAGCAACTTGTTATAAATGTGCTGATTCTTTTAATGGGAAGAACATGCAAGCCTATTTCCGCAGGGTATTGGGGAGATGGTGTCAAACACTTTTGGTTTCGGGCGGCCAGATAATTTTGTGCATCTGAACTTGCAATCTGACTGAAAGACAATCTTCTATCATCCAATTCGATAGCTCGATTAAATCAATCTCACCAAAAACAGGCGAGAAAATTAGTTTTGCTTTAGCGTCGAGATCATATTTCCGGATGATGCTCACCGACCAATCGTAATCCACGCGGTCTTTCAAGACGAATTTCACTTCATCCTGCAGGGTGAGATGCTCTATATTTTCCCAGCGGTTGCGTTCACATTCGCCACTGCCGGGGCATTTTAAATCCATGACTTTTACTATGCATTCGTCGAGTACGGAAATATCGCGTTCGCCTGAAGTTTCGACCAACACAGTGTAATTTAAGTCAAGTAGACGTTTTGCCAGCTCTGGTACCTGTTTTTGCAGCAATGGCTCGCCGCCGGTAATTTCCACCAGTTTGCAATTGTAGGTTTCTACTTGCGTGATAATTTCATCGATAGTTTTGGATTGACCGCCATGAAACGAATATTCCGTATCGCACCAAGTACATCGTAAATTACAGCCTGTAGTACGCACAAAAATACACGGCAGCCCGGCATAGCTTGATTCACCCTGGATAGAATGATAAATTTCGGTAATTCGAATGCTGTCAGACAAACTTAATTCCTCCAGCTGTCAGGTGGGTTAATTCATCTTTAAAGCTAGATTCATCCGAACTGTTAAGCTTAATTTTATATTTTGTCTCCTCACCAAATCTCGATTCGAGAATTTCAGCATGATACTTATCGATAAGTTGATGAACTGGATTTGTCTGCTGAAAACTAAATTGTAATTGTAACGATACTTTAGGGTAAAAGGTTATTTTCTTAGCCTTATTGAGTGCAGCGTGGGCAGCGCCGCCATATGCGCGGATTAAACCGCCTGTACCTAGCTTGGTTCCCCCAAAATAACGCGTGACCACCACAGTTAGGTTGCTGAGTTCATTGCCTTCAATCGCCTGGAAAATTGGCCGCCCGGCTGTACCTCCGGGCTCACCATCGTCACTGAAACGAAAATCCGCTATATCTCCCTGGCCTATTTTATAGGCGAAACAATTATGGGTGGCATCCCTATATTTAGTCGAAATTCTCTTAATATAATTTTCAGCGGACTGTTTATCCGTAGTCGGTTTTGCATGTGCGATAAAACGAGAGCCCTTCACCACGGTTTCATCAATGGTTTCTGATTTTATGGATAAATAAGCGAGTAAGTCGGACATCAAGTATATTTCATAAAAATAAGTGGAGAACCGATCTCCCATCCCGCTGAAAATAAAAAAGCATTGATGCAATGTCAATGCTTTTTGTTTCGCAATTATCGCTCTTTTCAAATGGACAAATATTTTAGAGGCTTATATTTAAAAAAAAGTTGTGGGAAAAGAAACATTTACAATAACAAAAAAATCCCTGCGTTTAATGTAGTCAATCAAAGAACCGCGTTTAGACACGGTGGGCACCGCCTGAACGTATTTTGCGTCCACTAAAAGTGAGGCATGCAAGCCACGCACAGAGCTAAGCTCCCAAGATATACTTATTCGCTCTTTGATTTATCCCACACAAATCTACAGGGATTTTATGTGACAATCTTAGCGAAAATCACTCTAAAAGTCAAGAATAAAATTGTGGCAATTTTTGTAAAAAACTATCTACTATACCGTTTTTTATAAGATTTAAAGGCAATAAAATATTTGCTTTTTCATGACCTATTTGTTAAGTTACTTTCAAATTAATGTGTCTTGCGAAATGGAAAATAAAAGTTTAACCAACACTCCAACTCTCACCATTAGTGTAACTCCTGCTGTCGCATATTGCTTATTTATATCCCATCAGTTTTCGAATAGAAGAAACCTAAAGAAAATCTTATGAAATCAAACCTTTGTTTCAGCGCTTTGAGCCTGTTTTTCTTAATCCTCACTTGCTCAGAATCTGTATATGCTACAGACAAACCAATTATTCATGTGGCAACGGTTGAAAATATAATTGGCCCCGTTTCAGCTGAGTTTATGATTAAATCACTGGAAAGAGCAGAAGAGGCAAGCGCAAACTGCATTATCTTTAAACTTGATACACCAGGCGGGTTATTAGAATCGACCAGGCAAATAACAAAGTCATTTTTAGCAGCTAAAATTCCCGTTGTAATTTACGTCGCTCCACAAGGTGCCCGAGCAGCTTCTGCGGGCGTTTTTATTAGTTATGCTGCCCACCTTGTTGCGATGTCTCCCAGTACAAATATTGGAGCAGCCACGCCGGTTAATTTAGGTGGTAGCAGTCCGGACTCGGCTTCAGCTATGGCGCACAAAATCATGAACGATGCTGTGGCCCATGTTAAAACTATGGCTGAAAAAAGAGGGCGGAATGCAGAATGGGCAGAGAAAGCTGTGCGCGAGGCGGTTTCAATAACAGAAAGAGAAGCACTTGAGCTTAACGTCATAAATTTTATTTCTCCAAATTTAGACAGTCTTCTTTTGCAAATTAATGGAGAAGAGGTTGAGGTGTCTTCGGGTAAGACAACAATAAACTCGAAAGATGCAGAAATCATAGATATTGAAATGAATTTTCGCTATAAAATTCTAGATAAGATTTCAAACCCGAATATCGCCTATCTTTTAATGATGGCCGGGATCGTCGGCATTTATTTCGAATTATCTAATCCGGGCGCGATATTTCCGGGGGTGATTGGCGCCATCTCCCTCATCCTTGCATTTTTCGCATTACAAACATTGCCAATAAATTATGCCGGGCTTTTGCTTATTTTGGTGGCGTTAGTTTTATTTATTTTGGAAGTCAAAATTACAAGTTTTGGTTTATTAACCATTGGAGGAATAATTGCAATGACTCTCGGTTCCCTGATGTTGATCGAGCAACCTCCAGATGTTTTTTCTCCGGTCTTGTCCATTTCTCTATCCGTAATTGTTACTACAGTTGCCTTAACAACACTGTTCTTTTTGTTTATAGTTTCAATGGCGGTTAAAACCATAAAAAGACAAGTAACTACCGGCGCAGAAGGCATGCTTGGAGAAATTGGTATCGCACAAAATAAAATTGACCATGATGGAACTATAACAATTCACGGAGAAATATGGAAAGCTCATAGTTCAAGGCCGGTAAAAAAGGGTGAAAAAGTCCGGGTCTTAAGCGTTACAAATTTAGTATTGGAAGTTGAAAAGGTATAACTTAAACTAAATTATAGGGAGGGAAAAATGCAGTTTCTAGGACTTATTATCTTTGTCATGGTAGTAATGACATTGGCAAGCTCAATTCGCATTTTAAGGGAGTATGAACGAGGGGTTATTTTTCGACTAGGGCGTCTCGTCGGCTCAAAAGGCCCTGGCCTTATCATCCTTATCCCTTTTATTGATCGCATGGTATCTGTAAGTCTCCGAACCATTGCTATGGACATCCCGTCTCAGGATGTGATAACTAAAGACAATGTTTCCGTCAAAGTGAACGCAGTTTTATATTTTCGTGTTTTGGATCCTTCAAAAGCAATAACGGAAGTTGAAGACTATTATTATGCAACTTCGCAGTTAGCACAAACGACCTTAAGAAGTGTTCTCGGTGGCGCTGAATTGGATGAGATGTTAAGTGAACGTGAGAAAATCAATAACAGCCTGGCAGAAATTATTGACCGGCATAGCGATCCCTGGGGGATTAAAGTGAGTTTAGTTGAAATTAAACACGCAGACCTGCCCCAGGAAATGCAGCGTGTGATTGCAAGACAAGCCGAGTCTGAACGTGAACGGCGGTCAAAGATTATTCATGCTGAAGGTGAATTGCAGGCTTCAGCAAAACTCGCAGAAGCTGCTACAGTAATGAGCAAAAGTCCAATAGCTATCCAACTCAGATTTTTGCAAACACTCACTGAAGTCGCTGCTGAAAACAATTCGACAATTGTCTTTCCAATTCCGATTGATTTGATAACAAGTTTCATGGAAAAGCTTAAGAAGTAGGTTGTCAGATTGAATGGATATTAAGGAACGTCTTCGGCTGATAGATTCGCTCCGTCACAGCAACAAAGTGATAGATAATGAAAAGCCTGAACAGTTGAAGACGATCTCCGAAGGACAAGTAAATAACAATTCTCCTTCGGAAGGTTATGACTGCTTTGACTTCAGTTATGAACCAGGCTACCGGCAAGGCGATATTCGAATAAATGATTATTTCAGCAAAAATAGTTCTTCAGTAAAACTCTTTTTGAAAGAATACCCATCCTCTGAAATCTCATTAAAAAAGACGCTATTTCTTGATACTGAAACTACCGGGTTGTCGGGAGGAGTTGGCACATGTGCTTTTTTAGTTGGTGTGGCTTATCTAAATCAGGATGGTCATTTTACTCTACGCCAATTTTTCATGAATGACTTTGATGAAGAGCACGCTATGCTAACGGATATTTCTAATTTTGCCAAACAGTTTGATCTTCTGGTAACCTACAATGGCAAGTCGTATGATATTCCTTTGCTTAATTCCCGGTTTATTTTTAATGGAATTCCCACACCATTTTCAGAAATAAATCATTTGGATATATTGCATTCCGTCAGAAGGCTTTGGAACCATCGTTTGCCAGATTGCTCTCTGTTATCTGCCGAGAAATATATTGTTCGAAAAACCCGCGAAGGCGACATTCCAGGATTTATGATTCCTCATATATTTTTTGAATATTTAAAGTCAAAAGATAAAGAACCACTTAAACCTGTTTTTTACCACAACCGTGAAGATATTCTAACCATGGTGGCAATCATCAACGAAATGGTTGATGTCGTCGAAAATCCCATTGCAAAACGTCTTGACTCCCAAGGGATTCTAAGGGTAGGTCGGTTCTATGAAAATAGGGGGAGATACGATTTGGCTATTCCTATTTACAATAATTTCCTCCTGGCATCAAATGATGATCGTTTCAAAAAAGAAATACGAATCCAACTGGCTTTTGCATATAAAAAGCAGAATAATTGGAACCTTGCCAAAAGTACGTGGCTGGAGATTATAGAAAACGACACCTTCCACCCGCTACCATTTATTGAACTTGCCAAACATCTGGAACATCGCCAGAAAGACCATGGTGCCGCCAGAAAACTCGTTGGAAAAGCACTTAAAGAGATGGAAATTGTTTATGCTTTAGGTAGGAACGCCCACTGGCAAGAATACAGGGAAGACTTAATATATAGATTTAACAGGCTTCAAAATAAAATGAAAAATACCTAGTTTAATTGGTATACCCGTCTTTTCTGACCAATGCAACCCTCAAATAAACCGACTCTCCCTCCCTCACTTCAATGTCTTCAAATAGCTGCGGGTAATAACCTTCTGCTACAATCTCAATGGCGTATTTACCTGGAAGCAATAACTTTTGAAAAGTGCCGAAGCGTGAATCTGATCTCCTGGGACGAACATAGCTTGCTGTATAACCTCGCACCAGAATATCAGCAACGACCGGTTTTTTTGAGTAAAGGTCAAAGGCGTGACCGTTTATTCCAGAAGAAAAAATTCTATCGAAGAGATAATACGCGCCTTGAATATTTTGATTGACTATGGATGAGATTTTTTTTTCAGCGGGAAAATACTCCGTCCCAACTTCTACAATATAATCGAGAATTCCAAGCGCTCCATACATCCAAACTGAACTCTGCCCTGCTCTCGCGTTCAAAGGTAAAATCGAATATGACCCGAAGCCCGATTCACGCTCAATTTGCAATGCCATTCTACTGGCGATGTTGACAATTAAATCAATATCGGGTGCCCGGTTGTAGTTACCCCAAGGGAACAAAATAGACTCACCGTAGCTATGGTATGAGATACCTATTACAAAGTTTTCCCGAATCGCCAACTTTTGTATCGCTCTGGTTTCATTTTCAGAAAACGGTTTAGTTCCACGAAAAAACCAACTCCCGGAAATGCCTTCTCCGCCCTCGGCCCAGTTGAAATCATAATTTCTATTTAAGTCAACACCATCAATTAGCGGGTCAAATTTTCCGTCGCCATCATTGTCGCGGAGATTTTTTCTCCACCATGGAAATGAAAGATTCTTTTCAAAAATAAAGCTATAGCCCTCGGGATTTACTACAGGTACGAACCAGACTTCCAGCGAATTTACCCAATTATTAATTCGTTCACTTTTGTTATACTTACTGCATAGCTCATTTACAAGAGCCATACAAATATTTGCCCCAATAGGCTCGCGTGCATGGTGAATACCCATGAAAAGAATCTTAGGTTCATCCTCACTGTCTGCGGCATTATCAGAAATCTTTACAGCATAAATCGGGAGTTTTCTAGTTGTAGAAATTCCAATCTCTTCAATGTGAACAAGCTCAGGATACTTTGCTTTGTACTTAAATACCTGGCTGTAAATTTCCTCAAGAGGCAAGTACGAAGGTGGAATGTTTGTTTGTGAGTGTTCGGTTATCTGCGCAGTAGCGAGTGTAGTTGCCAGACACATACCGACAAAAAATAAATTCAACCGGTTAAGTAACATCATTTTGGAGAACAAAGAAAAATTAGTTTAAATTCAACTCTAATTTAAACTAACAAAAACTGTGGAAATATTCCAGTGAAGAAATTTTAAAAAGTTGGGAGAAAGTGAACAGAATGAGAAGCCAGGTTAGCCAAAGGCGCCCAATACAAACCTACCAGAATCGTCGGGATACCTAACACCGCTAATAGGGTAACATAGTATGGCGAGATCTTCAATGGTTCAGGGCTGACACCTTCTGAAATTTTATCAAAAAACATCGCTTTCAAAATACGCGCATAATAATAGAGAGCAACTACGCTATTCAATAAGCCGACTATAGCCAGCCAATAAAACTCGGGACCAGCTTTGATTAGTGCGGCAAACAAATAGAATTTGCCAATGAAGCCTGCGGTTGGTGGGAGTCCTGTAAGGGAGAATAAAAACACACCCATTGCAATTGCAGGTATGGGGGCTCTTGATGCTAAACCCTTAAAGTCGTCAATTTTTTCGCTACCGATAATATCTTGAAAAATGATAACAACAAAGAATGCGCCCAGATTCATGAAATAATATACAACGAGATAAAACAAAGTTGCGTAGACACCCTGCGATGATAACACCACAACTCCAAGCAAAGCATATCCCGCGTGCGCAATACTTGAATAAGCCAGCAACCGCTTAACATTGTCTTGAGCAATTGCCACCAGATTACCAAGCGTCATGGTTGCGGCTGCAATTACAGCAATGATTTGCGGCCAGTTAATATTTGATAATGCCAACCATTGCTCGGCGACTCCATCATAATTAGATAGAGCTACATTGAAAAATCGGATGATAACTGCAAAGCCAGCGGCTTTAGGGCCAATTGAAAGAAAAGCAGTTATCGGAGTTGGTGCGCCTTCATAAACATCCGGAGACCAAAAATGGAAAGGCACCGAGGCGATCTTGTAGCCAAACCCAGCCATTATTAACAAAACAGAAATAAGTAACGCGAGGGAGTTAGTATCGCGGCCGGCAAGAACTTCACCGATTTCATAAATATTAAGGGTGCCGGTAAGACCATATAAAATTGAAATGCCGTAAAGCATAAGACCCGACGAAAAGGCACCATAAATTGCATACTTCAACCCGGCCTCACTTGAACGGCGTCTGGTTTTCAAATAGGTAACCAGTGCAAATGAAATAATACTCACCAATTCAATTGCAATGAAAATTGTAATCATATGGGTGGCTGACGCCATTAAAAACAGTCCGAGGGTAAGAATCATCAACAAAGTAAAATATTCGCCTACACTTCTACCTGATAGCTCGACAGATGCTATTGATAGAAAAATCACCAGGATTGTTGTTGCGAGAAATAATAGTTTAAAGAAGATGGAAAACTCATCGACTGCCAACATATTATTAAAGATAGAACGACTGCCAAGCTCATACTGATTTATAATAGCAAACAGTACAACTCCGGAACCAATCAAAGCGATAATCGACATCCAAGGGGATCGCTCTTTTTTCAAAAGAAGATCGGCGATAATCATCAATAAAACTAAGCCGGTTAATAGCAATTCCGGCAAAAAGTAATTAAGACTATTGATGTTGTCCCTGATAATATCGGAAAGTGCCATTTTTAGAATAACCCAAGTAACGTGGAAGAAGATGGTCCGGCTGTTTTCACAACTTCAACAAGTTCATTAAGTGAAGATTGCATTAAATTTAAAAGTGGCGCAGGATAAACACCAAGCAGAACAACAAGAACGGCAACCGGTATTAATGTGAACAACTCACGGCCATTAATTTCAGGAAGCTCCGCATACTTGGGATTTAGTTCTCCCAGAAACATTCTTTGAAAAGTCCACAAAAAATATGCTGCGGTGATGATAATGCCGAAAGTAGAAATAATAGTAATTAATCTCAGGTCAAACATTTCTGAACCAAAGGCGCCCAAAAATGAAAATGCCTCACTGATAAAACTGGAAAATCCGGGAAGCCCGAGACCGGCAAAAAATGCAATTGCCACGACAGCGGCATATATTGGCATCCGAACCGCCAATCCACCAAACCCATCAATCTGACGGTGATGCGCTCTGTCATAAATTACACCAACTAACAGGAAGAGCATGGCTGTTCCTGTGCCGTGATTAAACATCTGCATCACTGCACCATTCATGCCCATTGCAGTCAAACCCGACATTCCCAATAACACAATACCCATGTGGGAAATACTTGAATAAGCAACCAACTTTTTCAGATCCTTTTGCGCCATGGCACAGAAAGCGCCATATAAAATATTTATCAAACCCAAAATTGCCAAACCGTAAGCAAAATAATGCCAGCGCATTGCATCCGGCAGTATCGGGAAACTTATTCTTAATAAACCGTATGTACCCATTTTCAAAAGTACGCCAGCCAAGATGACACTAACTGCAGTCGGAGCCTCAACATGCGCATCCGGTAGCCAAGTGTGAAAAGGAAAGACAGGTACTTTGATGGCAAAGCCCAGAAAAAGGGCAGCATATAACCATAGACGAAGATCGAAGTTCAACAAAACACCACTATGATTGGCTTGATCCATCAGGTGAAGCATATTAAATGTATGTCCCCCGGTTACAGGATCCTGAACATTAAAGTATAAAACCAACATCGCGATGAGCATAAAAATACTACCAAACAATGTGTAAAGGAAAAATTTGATGGCAGCATAAGGCCCACCTCTAACCGCACCATTCGCCTCAACGCGTGATGGGCTTCCCCAAATTCCGATGAGAAAATACATAGGTAGTAACATCACTTCCCAGAAAATATAAAAAAGGAAGAAGTCAAGCGAACAAAACACGCCCATCATTCCTGTATCCAGCAACAAGAACATGGCAAAATATCCTTTCACGCTCTTGTCAATTTTCCAGGAAGCAAAGATACAAATAAAGGATAAGAATGCAGTGAGAAGCACCATGGGTACACTCAACCCATCAATGCCCATAAAATATTCAATATTAAATGAAGGAATCCAATGATATTGTTCTCTAAACTGTATCTGGGATGTACTTTGATCGAAATTCATATAAATCCAGATTGCCAGCACAAGCTGTAAACCTGTGAAAAGTGCCGCAATTATTTTCACCAAACTTTTATTTGACTTCGGCACAAACATTATTAAAAGGGCGCCTATAATTGGCAAAAATGTTATCCAGCTTAATACATTACTCATTTAAAGTGCACCTCTCATTTTAGAATTGCTGAAGCACAAAAAGAATTAGAACAGCAAACAATGCCATTAAAATATAGGTTTGAATTTTACCGGTTTGTATTGTACGTAATCGATTACTAAAAACCCCTACGACCCGAGCAACACCGTTAACCATGCCATCAACACCTACTCGATCAATTGCCCCTTGCAATGAAGCAAATTTGGACGTAACAGTCGCAATACCATTCACAAAGCCGTCAATTATTTTCACATCAAAGGCTGCAAATATGCGACTTTTCCACAAGGTTGCGCGGATGACCGTCGCTTCATACATTTCATCAAAATAGTATTTATTCCAAAGTAAATTATAAACCGGCTTGAGTTTAGAACCCCAGGCTTCAGCAGATATTTTTTTCCAGTGATAAACGACTGCTGCTAATAGAATTCCTGAACCCGCAACTGCGATGGAGGAAAATAGTGCGATTGTATGTGCTAAATGCGCATTCCCGTGTTCGGCAGAATGCTCTACAGCTCCTACCGCAACAGTCGCATACGTCGCCAATTCTGGTTTTGCCAGCAAGTGTTCAATCCAGCCCCACCAAATTGTACCTACAGACAGAACGGCCAGAACCACAAGCGGCAAAGTCATTGTAAACGGAGATTCATGGGCGTGGTCAAACTTTTTCTGATCTTTGGCTTGGCCTGTAAAAGTCATAAAAATTAGCCTAAACATATAAAAGGCTGTAATACCGGCAGATAAAAGCATCGCCACAAAAATCCACATATATGCCGAGTGATTCATACCAAATTCAAGAGCAGAAGCCAGAATTGCGTCTTTACTCCAAAACCCGGAGAATGGTGGCACACCTGACAAAGCCAATGTACCAATCAAGAATGTCCAAAAAGTGATGGGCATTTTCTTTCGAAGACCACCCATATCGTCCATATCCTGGCTGTGAACTGCGTGAATTACGCTACCTGAACCAAGAAATAGAAGTGCTTTAAAAAAGGCATGTGTGGTTAAGTGGAAAAGGCCGGCTGTATACCCGCCTGTTCCCAATCCAACCATCATATATCCAAGCTGACTAATTGTAGAGTACGCCAGAACGCGCTTTATGTCTTTCTGGACAATGGCAATAGTTGCAGCCATAAAAGCAGTAATGGTGCCAATAATTGCAATAAAAAGAAGTGCATCTTCCGTATAGATTACAAATGTTCTTCCAACCATATAAACGCCTGCTGCAACCATTGTTGCTGCATGAATCAAGGCACTTACAGGTGTGGGACCTTCCATTGCATCGGGTAACCAAACATGCAGTGGAAATTGCGCAGACTTACCGATTGCCCCAAAAAATATCAGAATACCTGTTACAGTCAACATTGTTCCTGACAAACCGCCATCTGCAATTTTGGTAAAAACATCCGTGAAACCAAACACACCGAGTGTGGAGAAAATAATCATAATTCCGGCGAACATCCCAACATCGCCAACACGGTTGGTGATAAATGCCTTTTTGCTGGCATCTGATGCTGATTTTTTTTCAAACCAAAACCCAATAAGAAGATAAGAACCCAGACCAACCAATTCCCAGAAACAATAGATTCCAAAAAAATTATCTACAAGTACCAACCCTAGCATCGCAAATGAGAACAAACACAGGTAAGCAAAATACCGGCTATATCTTTCATCACCTTGCATATATCCGATGGAATAGATATGTACGAGTGAACTGATGAGGGTTACTACAATCAGCATTATGGAGGTGAGATTATCGACGTAAATCCCAAATGTGATTTCAAGATTACCGAATCTAAGCCACTCCCAACTCTGCTGAACCACAACATGACCGGCTTCGTAATTGCTAAGCGCATCAAAGAAAATCGGAAGTGCCAAGAGAAATGAACAAATAATCGCACCGGTTGGCAACCAGTCGCCTTGTCTCGGCAGGCGCTTTCCAATAAAAATCTGCACAACAAATGCAAAAAGCGGTAATAGAAGGATTAGTATGGCGTTAGTAATCATAAATTTTTCTAAGTTAACCTGCTAAAGAATCTGCTTCATCAAGATTAATTGATTTCAGTCTCTGATAAATATTGAGCACAATTGCTAAAGCTACAGCGGCTGCCGCAGCTGCCGTAACAATGACAAAAAGAGCAATCATCTGACCATCTAAATCGTTGTCAACATATTTGGCAAATGCGATGAAATTTATATTCGCTGCGTTTAAAATTAACTCAACACCCATTAATACAGTCACTGCATTTTTCTTGGTTACAACTGAAAATAAACCAAGGCAAAACAAAATTGCGCTCAGAATTAAATAGTGATTTAAACCAACGGCCAGCATCAGTCTTTCCTCGCGATATAGGCGGCGCCAATCAAAGCGCCTAATAATAATATGGATGCAATTTCAAAAGGAATCAGATAGTCCGTCATCAACAACGTGCCAATCTCATGAGTAGTGGGGTCAAAATTGTAGGAGCCTACGGGATTCCAATCGGTTGTGATAAAAACACGGTAAAGAACAACAAAGATTCCAATAACAACCAAAGAGGCAGGTAAAAAGTGCAGTGTTTCTGTTGTTATTTCAATGTTCGTAATTTTATTTGAAAGCATGACACCAAAAAGCAGCAAAATCAAAATTCCGCCCACGTAAACCAAAACTTGAACTACGGCTACAAAATCAGCTGCAAGCAGAACATAAATCCCAGCTACGCCAAAGAAAGTAAAGAGCAAACCAACGGCAGAGTAAATTACATTCTTAGAAAAAACCATAATCGCTGCCGACCCCAAAGTCAGGAAGGCCAGCAAATAAAAAATTGTATCAAAAAGAGTAATATTCATTATAGTACCATCCAAATTCCAACGCCGAGAATTGCAACAAAGGCGAAAGGCGTTAAAACTTTCCACGAAACGTACATTAACTGATCAACTCGAACTCTTGGTAAAGTCCAGCGTATCCAGATTTGAACGAAAATAAGACTAAAAGATTTTATAAAAATCCAAAAAACCGGAAATGGTCCTGAATTTAAAAAGTCACCAAAAGGACTAGACCATCCACCTAAAAACAAAGTTGAAGCGACAACACCGACCAAAAACATATTTGCATATTCTGCCAGAAAAAACATCGCCCATTTCATACCGCTATATTCAGTATGAAAACCAGCTATCAATTCAGACTCCGCTTCGGGCAAATCAAAAGGCGCTCGGTTCACTTCTGCGAGTGACGCAATAAAATAAATAATGAAAGCAATAAAATTGAATGGGAAGTATTTGAAAATAATCCAGTTAAAGAACCCGCCTTTCTGGTACTCTACTATATCTCCTAAATTCATTGAGCCGACTATCATAATAACAGAGAGCACAGCTAAGGAGGCAGGAATTTCAAAACTCACTATTTGGGCAGCGGAACGCATCCCGCCAAGAAGTGACCACTTGTTATTTGAGGCCCAACCAGCGAGAATAGCACCTATTACCACAAAAGAGGAAATTGCAATAATATACAGAAGTCCGATATTAAGATCACTTACGACTAATGTTTTACTGAATGGCAAAACTGCAAATGCTGCCAAAGTTGCAGCAAAAACCATAACCGGCGCAATAAAATGTAACAGCTTATCTGCATCCTGCGGTACGATATCTTCTTTTATGAGAAGCTTTATCGCATCAGCAAAAGTCTGAGCAATGCCATGTGGGCCAACTTCCATCGGCCCCAATCTATCTTGCATGTGCGCAGATATTTTACGCTCAAGATAAACCCCAACCAAAGCCAAAACAGAAGCCACGACTGCAATTATGCTGGCTCCTATCAATAAAAAAATTATAGATATTAGAGGTTCAGGTAAGTCAAACGGTAAAAATTGTAGAAAAGTTATTTCAGAATTCAAAATGGGCAGAATCAATTCTGCGACCCTCTCTTTCAACTAAGAAGCTACACTTTCGGTAATTTTAACTGCGCTATTCACATTATCAGTGCGGTATAATTCTGGCGAGGGTACCTGCTCTGGCTTATCCCATTCCAAGTCACCTTTTGCCCAAACATATGCTAATCCAACTAAAAGAATTCCTACAAAAATAAGCATTTCAACAAATGCAAACATTCCTAAATCTTTAAAGACTACGGCCCATGGAAAAAGAAAAACAATTTCTACTTCAAAAATGAGAAATATTAGAGCTATCACGTAAAAGCGTATGTTAAACTGAATCCATGAATTCCCTTCGGGTAGTTCTCCGCACTCATAAACACTTAACTTTACGGGATACGGATTCCGCGTTTGCAATAACCTGGAAAGCAGGATATTAACGCAGACAAAAACAGCTCCGAATATCAGAAAGAATAAGATGCTTCCAAAGTTACTTAACATTTGAGAACCTAGATTGAGGGGGTATTAAGCCATATTTAACGGGGTAAGTATAAGAAATATTTGTTATAGAGTCAAGAATAAAATTACTGAAATATTTACATTTTATGTGGAGTTCAGGAGACAAATATAATGCTTAACCCTAAAGATAAACATTCAATATCCGATACTATATTCAGTTGAAAAGTTAAGATGTTCCTCCTTAATTTTTGCCTCGATATGTAGTACGACTCTGCACCTTAGCCTGACTTCATTACGTATCGGGGCATTTTTAATTCTACCTGATTTTAAACCTAAAGCCGCCGGTAATTCCAAAATAATTTTTACTATAATGATCAAAATAGCTATGTAATTTTCCCTTAATGGTAAAACCTGCATACGGGCTGGTTGGAATGAAGAAGCCACTTCCGGCAATAATCCCAAAATTTGTTTGACTAACAGTAGACTTACTGTTGTCTTCTGAGACTTGAGTTACTTTTGGCCTGAACATACCTCCGCCACCCTCCATAAAAAAGTAATTACCAAAAAATTTCTGAAACATGACCGCAACCGTTAACATTGAACTTGATTCAAAGTTCGCTGTTAAATCGGTATTTTTCAAAAATGTGTTGCTAATATCAATTCCTAAATTTACGTCATCAGTTACAGAAACCATGTAATTTGCATTAAACTGCAGGCTATTTGAGTAAAGTTCTGAGAAATGGCCATTTGGGAAAATTGACCCAACTTCCATCGTAACCCATGGTTTTTTAAAATGCCGCATGGGAGAATAAGTTTTAATAGAACTGGAATTCGGTTGACTTGCTTCCAGTTTAGTTTGTTTTGGTTTCGGGGCATTGGGTTCAGTTATTGGTCTTACTGTGGAGTTCCTTTTTTTATTTTTGGCAAATTTTCTTTTTTCTATTGGAGTTTTTGCTGCTTCTTCAACAGGTGCAGAAACTTCATTAATAGGACTCCTAAGATCACTTTCGAGAAAGAGCTGATCTCCCTTTAAAAGTGTAATATTTTTTTTATCGCTGATTTGTTCAATTGCAGCTCTATTTGCGGTGGTACGTAAAATTTTCACTTTGCAAAGAGTTTTCGAATTGCCTTCTCTCTTAACATAAAGTACTTCTCCCTCACGCATACCTTGGTTCTTGCCTTTGTTCATAATTCCATAGGAACCATTTACCTTAATAATAAAAAGTGTGTTGTCTGCCATAATGTTGGTAAAAAGAAAGAAAGAAAGGAAAACACTTAGAAACAGCTTTGTGTTCATTTTAAAACTCCTGATGTATTTTGAAAAGTTGAGCCTGATGAATAAAAAATATGTAAATGTACAATGGCAAAGCTTGTACCAAAAAGAAACAACTAATGTAAGTGTTTAAATAAATACAAGTTAAGCCGAATTCTGGAAAACGGACAGGTGTTCTGACTTTCAGGAAAGTAATTCAGATATGTAATAAGGAAACTAAAATAGTAATTAGAAGCGGGGAACCAATTCTAAGGAAAAAATTTACCTAAATGATGGTAAACTTGCACCAATAGACCAGCTTAAAACTACTTTGAACAGGGTAATCATTACAGCATAAATGGCAATGCCAGTCACAATAGCGTAGGTAATTCTTTTATCCTCTTTTGTTTCCATTAACACCGGAGCACCTACGTAGAAAATGTACCCACCGTACAAAGAGCCGAGGAACCAAAGAAAACTCAAGCTCGGATTAATATTGAAAATACCTGCTGCAAACGAGGGAATAAAAGAATAAAAACTGAGCTTGAAAGCATTCAGGCTGTTCGGCATTGAACCAAAATAGGAGGCTAAAAAGTTGATAATCTTGCTTCCCAGGTACACACTTAATATCAAGATAAAAAATAGAAGTGCGGAAAAAATAAGATTTGTGCCAAAAGATATACTCTCTCCCCTATCATTCACTCGACCAATCAGACCAACAAACATGGATACTGAAGGGATCGCAGCCAATACAAAAATATAATCTTTGAGTGCGTCCACGACCTTGATTTCTTCACTTTTTATTTGAACAAAAGCATCATAAGGATTAAACATCACCTGTTTGACTTTTTCAAAAATTCGATCCATTAGGGCTCCTTAGATTCCTGGTATTCTATGCATCCATCCAAACATTATCTTCGCCGAGCAGTTCGCGCAGCTGTGTAATCATTTCAAGCGAAGGCTTCACCTTCATTTTTTTCGATCTAATCGTTTTTCCATTTCTTTCTTCTGTTTTCAAATTTATGAAAAGATTGCATGAACCCGGGTTTTGTTTAAGAATTTCAGAAACCTGATTCAGCAGAGGATCGTCAACTCCAATTAGCTTTAGTCCAAGGTGAAGATTTTTTCCATACTCTTCCCAGACATTCTCAAGTGGGCTTACACTTTGACAAAGAATTTTAGTTGGGTCCTCCTCCCTCACGCTCGCTCTTCCCGTAATTGTAACCATTGAGTCCATTCCTAAAAGTTCTCTGAACTTTTCATATACGCTGGAGAAAACAATCACCTCAACAGTTCCGTGGAAGTCTTCCAATGTTATAAATGCCATCGGTTTATTTTTTCGGTCAAGAATGCTTTTACATTCTGATATAATTCCACATACTCTGACCTCAGTACCATCTGAAAAATTATCTATTTCATCAAGAGTCACAGTAGAAAATGTTTTGACTTCATTTCGGAATCTATCCAAAGGATGGCCTGAAACATAAAATCCGAGCATTTCTTTTTCAAGAGTAAGGATTTTTGAATTAGTCCACTCCCCAACATATGGCAACATTGGATAATGTGGCGTATCATCATCTTCGCCGCCAAACAAAGAAGTTTGGCCTTTAATTCTATCGGCATTTGCAGATTGTGCAAAACCCATTGCCGTTTCAATTGTCTGAAGTTTTTGGGCACGGTGACCTTCAAAAGAATCCATCGCTCCGGATTGAATTAAACTTTCCAGCACCTTCTTATTTACAAGCCTGGAATCTATTCGTTCGCAAAACTCAAATATGTTTGTAAAATTTCCGTCTTCATTTCGAGAGGTAATGATCGATTCAATTGCATTTTTTCCAACATTCTTTATTGCGCCGAGGCCAAAACGGATATCTTCATTATCTACTTTAAAATCAAAAGCACTTTCATTTACATCGGGTGGCTTGACGGTAATTCCCATTCTTTTGCATTCTTCAATCAAAATAACCACACGACTGGTGGTACCCATTTCACTGGAAATTGCCGCAGCCATAAACTCAGCGGGGTGATGCTTTTTTAGATAAGCCGTTTGAAAAGCTACCAAAGCATAACAAGTTGCATGCGGTTTTACAAAGCCATAGCCGGCAAACTTATCCATCATGTCAAAAATTTCATTGGCAAGTTTTTTAGGGATATCATTTTTTGCTGCACCCTCAACAAATAATGCACGCTGCTCGGCCATCAGCTCGGCTTTTTTCTTTCCCATTGCCCGCCGCAGGAGATCCGCTTTTCCCATTGAGAAGCCACCCAGGACACTCGCAATTCTCATTACTTGCTCCTGGTAAACAATAATGCCATAAGTTTCTTTGAGTATTGGTTCCATCATGGGGTGCATAAACTCGATTTTTCTTTTGCCATGCCTGCGGGCAACAAAATCATCGATCCAATCCATTGGTCCCGGACGGTACAATGCATTCATTGCGATTAAATCTTCAAAAACTTCAGGTTTCAATTTCCTGAGATGTTCACGCATTCCGGAGCTTTCAAACTGAAAAATTCCTATGGTTTGGGCTTTGCCAAATATATCGAAAGTCTCTTTGTCATCCAGGGGAATTTCATCCACATTAATCTGAATATCTTTTTGAGCGAGAGAATCTATGGCTTTTTGAATTACAGTTAACGTGCGCAAGCCGAGAAAATCCATTTTGAGCACACCGATTTCTTCGAGGATTTTCATATCGTATTGCGTTGTAACATCGCCGGCAGATGACTTATATAAAGGCGTATAATTGGTTAAATCGTCGGGCGTAATAACCACACCGGCGGCATGCGTTGAAGCATGCCTTGCCAACCCTTCAAGGACTTTTGAGTACTCTAGAAGCTGCCTGTGGGTTTCACCTTGCTCGGCAAGCTTTTCCAGCTCGGGTACAATTTCCAATGCTTTGGTCAGGGTCATTCCGGGAGTTGCCGGAATCATCTTCGCGATCCGATCAACATCGCTGTAACTTATTTTCAAAACTCGCCCGACGTCTCGAATTACGGCCCGTGCTGCCATGGTTCCAAACGTGATGATTTGAGTTACATTTTCCTCACCGTACTTATCGCGAACGTACTTAATAACTTCTTCACGTCTTACATAGCAGAAATCAATGTCGATGTCAGGCATGGTAACACGTTCGGGGTTCAAGAACCGTTCGAAAATTAAATTATACTCAAGTGGATTAATGTTGGTTATTTCAAGAACGTACGAAACAAGGCTTCCGGCAGCCGAACCACGTCCCGGGCCAATTGGGATGTTTTGTGTTTTTGCGAATTGGATAAAATCCATCACGATGATGAAGTAACCTGAAAACCCCATTTGAATGATGATGCCCAACTCATGCTTCAATCTATCATCAACTTCTTGGGTGATCTCGCCAAAACGTTTTTGGGCACCCTCGTAACAAAGCTTTTTAAGATAGTCGTCTAGCGTGTGAACTGTTGTTTCTTCTTTTGGAATGTCATACTTTGGCAAGTAAGTCTTGCCAAAATCAATGTCCACATTACATTTCCCCGCAACTTCAATAGTCTGCTTGAGTGCATCATCCAAACCAGGGAAAGTAGCTTCCATTTCGGCTTGAGTTTTAAAGTAGATTTCATTTGTACTGTACCGAAGCCTTTTCGGATCATCCCGATCCTTGCCTGTCTGCAAACAAATCAAGCAATCGTGCGGCATATAATGGTCTTGTCTAAGATAATGAATATCATTTGTAGCAACCAAAGGAATGCTCAAATGTTTACTCAATTCTATGACACCTTCTCTCGCTTGATCTTCTTCGGGAATGCCGTGGTTATGAATTTCCAGGTAGTAATCATCCTTAAAAATTTCGCGATATTCCATTGCCATTTTTTTGGCAACATCATAACCTTTCTTCAAAAAATTATAGGCAACTTCACCTTTAAGGCAGGCTGACATACAAATAACGCCTTCGCTATGCGCCTCCAAAACTTCACGATCAATTCTAGGCCGGTAATAAAACCCTTCCAAATATCCAATGGAAACCATTCGCATTAAATTCTGGTAGCCGGTAAAATTTTTAGCCAAAAGCACTACATGGAAAGAGGTGGCGGAAATTCCGTGCGGGGCCTTACGCTCTTTTCTACTACCTGGGGCGATGTAGGCCTCAACACCAAGAATTGGCTTTATGTTTTTACGACGGGCTTTCTGGTAAAACTCAATAGCCCCGAACATACAACCATGATCTGTTAGGGCGATAGAAGACATATTATTTTTTGCCGCCTCATTTACGAGATCATCGATCCGGCATGCGCCATCCAACAGACTATAATGAGAGTGATTATGAAGATGTACAAAATCAGTCATATCAAAAATTTATTTAATTTTATTGGGATAAAAGAAGGATGCATTTTGGTACTTGCATCAATAAAAAACAGAGGGAGTTATTTACTCCCTCTGTACTATTCTATGACAGGTAAAATAATAAAATGGATATTAAAAAAAAAGAGGTTTTTAAAGAGAACTGTTTTTAATTTTGATTATAGCCGAATCGTGTTAATTTCACGTTCAGCACGCGCAAGATACTCACTATCCTGATAAAATTCCATCAGGTTTTTAAGCTCCAATTGAGCTACTAAAGGGTCTCCGACTTTAATGTAAGCTAAACCCATCATAAATTGAGCATCATCAATTTTATTGTTATCGTCGAAAGCAAAAACCTTTTCAAACTCGGCAATGGAAGCCTCATAGTTGCCCTGTGCATAATAGGCTTCACCAATCCAATATTGACAATTATCAGCCAGCTTATCTGTATCCTGAAATTTCAGAAGCTGTCTGAACTTCGCAATGGCTTCATCAAAACGGCGTGAATAAACATCATTCAAAGCATCCTGATAAGAAGCCTCATACTCTGAATTTGAGACCGGAACCAAAACCGGGGCACTGGCAATTCCATCTTTAGAGGCAATATTAAACTGAGTTGAGGGTTCTACGATTTTATCAAGTGCACTAAGTCGGTAATCTGTTTCTTCAATTTCCATACGCAGACTATCTGCAGCCACGGTTTGCTTACTATTCATTTTTTCCAGTTCGGCAATTTCGACTTCCAAATCAAGGAATAGTTCTTCGCTTAAAAAATCCTGTTCTTTGCGACTGATTTCTGATCCGCTTGGAGCGATCCCTAAAGCGTCCAGAATTTCATTTCGCTGACTATTTTCCATACTTGAGGTTTCTTCGTCAAGTACAGCAAGCTGGGACAATAATTCAGAATTTTCAGATTGATTATACTCCTGACCGAAATCGGCGTTATCGCCAAAAAGTTCATCGTCATAGTTTACATCTGGCACACGACCACTACAAACCATAAACAACCCCCACATGACAAGTAAAACAGTCATAAGTGAAGTGCCAAATATTCTTTTTAAATCAGACATGATGCGGACTCCTTATTGTTGGAAAAATACTTCATAAAAATGGTTTTGCAAATCTAAGTCCCCCAAAATGATTTCTATTAAAAGTTTATTTTCTACTTTTAATCTGCTGAATCGCAGATATTTTTAGGTTTTTTATAACCTTAACTTACAATCAAATTTCAGTCTTCCCAAAAGGTTCATCCAATAATTCTTTTGCACTTCTCAAATGCGCCTCGGAAATACTTTCGCCAGCAAGGAGTTGAGCGACTGCCAAAATTCTTTCTCCCTGACTGAGCTTTTTAATTTTAGTTTCTGTCTTTCCAGCCTGTTCCATTTTTTCTACTAAATAATGGTTTTGCCCTAAACTTGCAATCTGTGGCAAATGTGTAATACAAATTACTTGATGGTAAGTTGACAAATCATTTAGTTTTATGCCAACCGTTCTGGCAATACGGCCAGACACTCCATTATCAATCTCATCAAATACCAAAACCGGTATTTGCCCCTTTTGCGCGAGAATAGATTTTAGTGCAAGCATTATTCTCGAAATTTCACCACCGGAAGCGACTTTGGAAAGGGGGCGCACATCCCCTCCGGCATTTGTTGATATCTGGAACTCAGCAACATCCATGCCATTAGCACTCGCCTGATAATTCTTACCGTTGTAACTTATTTCTCCATCTGGATCATCTTGATACGTCATACACACATTAAAGCGAGACTGAGCAATTCCAAGAAATTCCAGCAACTCAGGGACAACATTTTCTAACTTATTGGATAGAGTCTTTCTTTTGGTGCTCATTTCAATACAAAGCTTACTTAACTTCAGGCGTGCTACCTCTATTTGGTTTTGAATTTTAACACCAAGGTCGCTAAAATTCTCAAACTCAGTCAAGTTACTGTAAATATTTTCTTTATATTCGATTAATTCCGGGATTGTACGGCTGTATTTCTTTTTTAGACCAGAGAGTTCTGCCAGTCTATCTTGAATTGCATCAAGTCGATCCTGGCTGAATTCGATTTTTGCGGCATAAGTTTGGCAGTTTTTTGCAATTTCATCAATTATGGTTCTAGCTGATTCATTTTCTGTTTTTAAGGTTGAAAAAAACTTGTCGATTTCTCCCAACTCTTCTAATTGATTGTGCACAAAGTTGAGCCGATCGAAAACAGAATTCTCACTTTCGTACAAAATTTGGTTAATATTTTGTGTTATATTGAATAGTTTTTCGCCGTTCCGTACTACTTTTTCCTCTTCTAAAAGCGTGTCCTCTTCGCCGGACAGAGGATTTACTTTAGAAATTTCATCGAATTGAAACTGATAGGAGTCTCTTTTCTCTTTTAATTCCGCCTGTTTATCTTCCAAATCCTGCAATTGACGCTGCAATGACTTTAACTCCCTAAATGCAGATGAGATTAAATTCACCTCTTTTTCAAAACCACCGATTTCGTCTATAAATGACAAATGATGTTTAGGGTTCAGCAAGGATTGATGTTCGTGCTGCCCGTGCAAATCAACCAGAAGATCACCGACGGATTTGACGGTAGACAACTGAACGGGTGTATCGTTTATAAATGCCCGCGTCCTGCCATTGCCATAAATTTCTCTGCGCAAAAACAATTGATTGTCATCTTGATAGAGAACTTCATTCTGCAAAAGGTGAATCAAATTTTTACAATTAGATATTTCAAATATGCCTTCGATCGACGCCTTTTTGCTGCCGGATCGAATCATACCGGTATCAGCACGATCGCCCAATATAGTACCCAAAGCGCCAAGTAGTATGGATTTACCGGCTCCTGTTTCGCCCGTAATGATGCTCAGTCCGGCGTCAAATTCAATTTCAATGTCCGCAATAAGAGCGTAGTTTTTTATG
>JAJDAE010000072.1 GCA_029262035.1 Candidatus Zhuqueibacterota bacterium | reverse complement strand
GCAAGCCGGTCTGAATCAGGATCTACTACAAAGCCAATATCTGCATTGTTGTCTTTCACGGCTTTGCAAACTTCGGTCAAATTTTCTGGTAACGGCTCAGGATTTCTTGGAAAAAGTCCGGTTGGCTCACAATTCAATTTTATGACTTCACAACCAAAATGTTCTAACAGCTCCGGAATAATTACTGAGCCTGCACCACAGACACAATCCAAAACCACTTTGAATTTACTGGCACGGATTTTTTCAATATTAATATATTCTAATTTTAAAATTTCCTGGAAATGCTCCTGAACCGCATTTTCATATTTTGTCAGTTTGCCAATTTTATCCCACGATTTGAACGGATAATTTTGGGTTTTGGAGATTTCCAAAACTTTCTCACCTTGTTCGGAATCCAAAAATAAACCGCTTGAATCGAGTAGTTTCAAGCCGTTCCACATGATCGGGTTGTGGCTTGCGGTGATCATAATCCCACCGGCGGCATGAAGTTTTTCAACTGCAATTTGAGTTGTAGGGGTAGGGCAGACGCCGATATCTATAATATCGCAACCCACCGAAAGCAATCCGGCGACCACAGCATTCTTTACCATCTCACCACTCACACGCGGATCGCGGCCAACTACAACTTTTCCATTTTTAGCGAATGTACCATACGCCATGGCAAAATTCATGACAACTTCCGGGGTCAGGCCTTCACCAACGATTCCTCGGACTCCTGAAATACTAACCATTAATGTGGACAATTTAAAACTCCATTTTTAAATTATAAAGTACTGTTTCTCCATTTTAGAAGATAAATTATTTTTGTTATTTTGCAAAAGGTATTTTAGTTGCTCAAATTAAATATGGTGTGTAAGAGAAGTACCATTTTGGAACATGAGTCATTTCGGGAATACGTTTTTATTATTGTTTAATTCATTGTTTATTAAATAATTACGATGACTTGTTGGCTTAAGTTGTTTAAAAAACTTAACTTGAGGTGTGTTTCTATTTCGTGTTAGAATGGGTGTAGCATAGTGGCATATTAGTTGCATCCTCTCAGGAAACAAAAGGGAGTTCTTTTTTCAGGTTATTAATTTTAAATAATTTATCATCGATAGAAAAATAGAATTTTGTTGATTTTGTGAGAAGAATATTTTATGATAATAACTCAAGTTTTTGTAAGTATTTTTGTGCCGAGTTAATTCACCTGTTAAGATATAAAATGAAAAACCTAGCGCTTCTATTTTTACTTCTGATTTTTTGTGCTTCATCTGCAGTTGAAACTGCTGACGATTCCTCTCATTCCAATGATTATGAAATTGCCAGAGCCATTCGTCAGGCTGTTAGAGATGCCGACCACGAGTTACTAAATTCCAGCCTGATAGGGGCATGGCGTAATTATTTAAAACTGGTGGCTATGGACATGAATTTGCAGACACAGCCGCTCATTTTAATTAGGTTCGATGAAGACGCTAATTTTCGCACTCAATTTAAGAAAATAATTGAGTGGCAAATAAGTTTGGAACGAAAAGAGACCCGAAATTTTATTTATTATTATGATCGAGAAAGCCCAATTCCCGAAGTAATTTTGGGCGTTCAGGATGCCCATTTTGAAGAAATAACAAAGCTATTCTCCATTAATATAGATGAAAAGCTGCCGTATCGATATGATCTTACAGAGAAGCAAGATAGATTCTATCCTCTTGAGGATTTGCGAGGGGGCGTCGTTTCAGCGAATCCATTTGCACTTGAAAAGGCTGCACAAGTTATTTTTAGTTATGTTAATTCACAAGTGCCATGCATTACGCAACCCCTATCAAAAATTTACGGGGATTACTTTGAAAATCCTGCTACCTCCAAAGCTTATTATGAAAAATGCCTTGAGGAGATTAAGTTGCACGGCTATTACTCCATGGCCGACTTATTCGCTCATAAAGAAGGACTCGTTGAGAGTGAGCAAGAGTGGTTTTCTGCTTATGCATTTGTTTATTTGCTCGATCAGAATTATAAACCTCAGGAAATAACTAAATTCCTCGAATCAGTAAATTCTGAAATGACTAAGTTTGAAGTTATAAGCATTTTTGAGCAAACGTTTGGTAAAACTCTTGCTGAAGTTGAATTGAATAACGCATTTCAACAGCACGTTAAAAAATTATAAAACCCACCTTTTCGGTTCAAAACAAATTCAAAAATTCAGTAGAGAAAAATTTTAACTGAAGATTCGCCAAATTTTAAAATAAATTGGGGAGAATGAAATGAGAAGACGTAATTTCTTGAAAAGTAGTATTGGATTAAGCGCTTCAGCGTTTTTATTGACGCAAAAATCAGCTTTAATAGCCAAAGGGGTTAACATGCATGAAGATGATGAAGCCTTTTCGTATCAGGTCGGGGATAAAATATCTTCTGAAGCTTTTATCTCAGATGGTGAGAAGAAACATCATACTCTGGTATCCCTTTGCTCTGAATCGTTGCCAACGCTCAATGTGCTTTATATTTTTGGAGGCGGTGCTTTGGGGCGAGAAGGTAAAACAGGAGACATTTGGTGTCAGGATTCCTTTGAAGACCTTTCGGTTTTACGATACTTAAAATCTAAATATGAGATTGAGCCCATTCAATTTATACCAGTTGCCTGTCCGCCAATTTATTCTACCAAATACTATGGCTACGACGAAGGTTTATTACTCAATAATTCTGACGATTCGGAAAAAGTGATTGAGGCGACGGATAAATTTATTGAGACAACGATGAAGGCGTTTGACTCTGGCTTTATTCCGGTTAAGCCATATTTTGATTTTCGATATCGCCTGATGTTTAATCGTAATGAAGAATATACGCCGGGTAAAGGATATGGCGAAGTGTATTCATGGCAGGGTAAGTTTCGGGCTGAAAATGAATTTCAAACCTATGGCGTTCCGACGATTTGGCTTTTGGATGCTGAAGGTAAAGTGTTGGCAGGACCATTTAGCGGCAATGTCTATCATTCCGATCCTTATCAAATTAATTATACCGTTAAAGATATTGATGAAGCGGTTTTGAAATATTTTTAAAAATGTCGGGACGAAATAAAAAAGGCCGTAACTGAGCAGTCACGGCCTTGGCCTTATTAAATCGCGTTCTAGCTTATAAGAGTCTGACTTTGCCAGTTGAAAATGTATTTTGTTTCTCTTTAAGTTTATCTATAAATTTCTCGTCTACCTTAGTTGTAACTTCCAGCACCGAGCCTTCAGTTTTAATTTTAATATCGTTTAACATATCAATCGCTTCTTTGTCGTCCATCATCATTAATTTGGCCATTGCTTTAAAGCCAATCATGGTTTCGGCAACCAATTCAGCTTCCGTATTTGTGGTAAAATCACCCTTGATGAAAATATCCGTTTTGTCTGAAAATTTTGTGTAGAAGTATAATGATTTTAATTTTTCAATGGCTTCGGTGCCCTTAAATGCAGATTCGGAACGTATCTTTTGCGCCCAATCATCCGATAAACCATCCAGATGGAAAACACCCCATAAGTGATTTTTTTGCTGAATGTTGTTAATATATTTCGACATATTTTTATTGTCGAGAATATTTGTGTTGCTCCCTTCCTGATCGATTATTGAGTGTAGCCAGGTCTCTTTACCAATAGCCACCAAGCCTTTTCGGAGAAATGTGAAGCCTGAATCATCGTCATGGTCATTGATATTTGAGTAAATTGTATGACCATTATAAGTTGTTTTGTTTACTTCGTTGTCATCTTGTTCTTCTATGTATTGCAGAATTTTTTCTTCGTCAAAATTGCTGCCTTCAATAATGGCGCCTGCGTCACTTTCACTTTTATTTTCGTTTTCAACCATTGAGCAAAACCATATTTGATGAATATCCCGCTTCAAATCAATGCCGGTTTTTTTCATAAAATTTTTGTAATCTTCATCATCTTCGGTTTCAATTTTTGTGCTGAGTTCATTTTTTATGCTTTCGCCCAGAGAAGTGGTTTTTAAATTTTCGAAATTTGCATAAATGAGAAGATTAGTTTCTGCGGGGATAAGTTTGAAGTAGTCAATTTGACTTAAATTCGCCATTTCGGATGGTGGATTTTCATTTGAGCATGCATTGGCTTGAAGTACAAGACCCAATAGGAGCAAAAATAGTGTTGAATTTTTGAGGGAAGAAAAGTTTTTCATAACGTCTCCTTTTTTAAAAATCTTTTTTTGCGAAGATATATGTAGCTACTGAAAGCATGACTGCCCCGCTAATTGCAGAAGTCCATAATGGCATCCAGGATTCGATTGGTTTTCCTAAAACCAGTGTAATATTCATTTCTCCAAGTTCGGAAATTTTAGGTAACACATGGTAAAACCCTTCGAGTAAGTAGTAGTAAAACTTGCTGTTAAGGAATGCATAAATCTGGTCTTTCGTCATTAAAAATTGACTGAGAAAAAAAACAGAAAATGCAACCATGATTGTCACGCCGGGGCTTCTGGATAGCACCCCGACCAAAACCATTAACGCATAAACTATCGCAAAAGTTGCGATGACCATTGGAATCGTGTAAAGGTATTGGAAGTACCAAATCCCCGTTTTAAGTGACATGATCAGCCAACTTCCAAGAATCAAATAAACTACGTTGAAGGCAATATTGGCTTGAGCACCTAAATATTTTCCCAGTAAAATCTGGTATCGGGCGAGCGGTTTTGAAATGAGCAACTCGATATGACCTTTTTCCAGCATAGATGGGATGAAGTTTGCAGTCGCGAAGATGGAAAGAAAAATACCGCCCGCAAAGGCAACTCCTGCAATTGCAGATTGCACAGTGATGAGAATTTTTCTGATATCTGTTTTTTCAACCTCTTGCCCCATAACATTTATCATTGCCATGGCACCGTCTATAATATCTATGTTCAGAGCGAAAATAAAAAAGAGGTGTAAAATGGTAGACAGCCCAAAAAATGTAATGAAAGTCTTTTTGGCGAAGGATTCTCTGAAGGTATATTTGATGATCGATAAAAATTTTACGCGTGAGCTCATGTTATATCTTTTTTATTATTTCAATAAAGCTTTCTTCCAGACTTTGTCTGTGGGGCACAATCGACTTAATTTCAATGTGATTTTCCCGTAGATAGTCGATGATTCCGTTTAATTTTTTTTGGTTAGAACATGTTACCTGAATGGAATTTTGTTCGTGGTGGATATTAAGTGAGAATTGGTGAAGCCCGTCAATGATTTTTTGAGGTGTCTTGGAAAGTTGAAATCGATAGGTTTTTGAGGTCGATGTAAGGTCGTCAATAGTGCCGGTTCTTATGAGGTTTCCCTTATCCAGAATCGCTACTTTGTCGCAAACCATTTCAACTTCAGAAAGCAGATGGGAATTCAAAAATATCGTTTTGCCTTCCTCCTTAAAATGATTTAGAATAGCACGGATATCTTTTCTGCCTATGGGGTCGACACCATCTGTGGGTTCATCAAGAAATAAAATATCAGGATCATTAATCATTGCCTGAGCCAGGCCGAGGCGCTGCAGCATTCCTTTTGAATATTTTTTAATTTTTGTACCTTGCCATTTTTCCATGTTTACTAATTTTAGCAGGCGTTGCTTGGTATCTGAAATTTGGTTGCTGGGTAAACCCGCCAAGCCGGCAAAGTAGTCTAAAATTTCTCCACCTTTCAGGAAATCAGGGTAACGATGGTTTTCGGGCAAATATCCCAATTTTTCTTTAACGCCAATATCATTGATTGGTTTTTCAAGAAGCCGGGCATTGCCAATTGTTGGGTTAAGTACGCCTAGTAAAATTTTGATCAAAGTCGTTTTGCCCGCTCCGTTTGGACCAAGAAGTCCAAAAATTTGTCCGGATTCAACAGAGAGAGAAACATTGTTTAACGCTTTGATTTTTCCACGACTGAATTCTTTGGTAAGTCCGATTGTTTCTAATGCTAGCATTTTGAGTTTTTGAATTTTAGTTTTTTTAATGGACTGAATAAAATGAGAATTGTTTCAGAAAATTTAATAATTTTTTTTTTGAAGGGGATAAACTGAGCAAATGATGCACAGGCTTATCCTCTTCAATTTTTATTACTTGAAAATTTTGAAATAAACAGGTACAGGCTGGAAAATTTAAGTTGGCAATTTATTGGATTGATTTGGTTTGTCATATTAGAAAACTTTAATGAAACCAAGGTTGATGTACTTTTGTGGTCTTTTCTTTAAGTCTTGCACCAATAAATTGAGTTCTGTCGTTAAGAGTTGAACATTGTTATAAAGTGAATCGCTCGATATCACTTTGCCAACCGTACCTTCCTGATTTTCAATCTTGTCTAGAAGCGATTGAATCGAAGTTAATGATTGGTCAAATTTGTTGGTTAGTTTTTCAAATTGGTTGGATGCAGTATGAACGTTATCAATGGTGGATTCAATTTTTGCTTTGCGGACGGTTAAAATTTGGTTTAAACTGTTTGATGTTTTGGCCAAATTTTCCAATGAGGTTTCAATGTGAGAAGAATTGTCATCTAAAACCGACGATATTTTATTTGCATGCTGCAGGCCATTTTTAATATCTGTTTGTGTCCCATGGTCAAAAACATTTTCGAATGCGGCATCAACCTTGGTTAAAAGCGCTTCAGCTCGTTGCATTAACCCCTCAAATGTGCCTGTCATGTCAGTAATGTCTTTGGCGGTTCTGCCTGCAATAGCATCTCCGTCTTTAAGCAGAGTTGTACTTTTTCCGGGAATGAGGTTTATTGATTTTTCACCGACCATTCCTAATGATTTTAATTCTGCATAAGAGTCTTGAGGAAGAGATGCTTCCGGATCTAATTGGATCTGGACTAAAACATTGATGCCATCCAATTTGAAATTCTGAACCTTGCCAACGATGACTCCGGAAAGGCTGACTTTGTCATGACGTTCCAATCCGGTAACGTCATTGAATTGCGCATAGACATCGTATGTGTTGGCTTTACTCATAGTATTTTTTAAGAATAAAAAACCGAATACAAAGAGGATAAAAGCCAGAAAAATAGCAACACCCGCTGCAACTTCAGATCCTATTTTTCTCATTATATATTGCTCCTAATATTTATTGTTAAATAAGCTCTAATTCGTCTATACCTTTTACAAAATTTTGCAGCACCCGGTCTGTTGAGTTTTCGAGCTCTTCGACTGTACCTTCAAAATGGATTTCGCCATTATGAAGAAACGCTACAAAATCTGCAACACGTTCTACACTGTTCATGTCATGTGTAACAACGATGGAAGTGACGTCCAGTTTATTTTGAAGATTCACGATCAAATCATTAATTGAATTGGCGCGAATTGGATCGAGCCCGGTTGTGGGTTCGTCATATAACAATATTTGCGGCTCCATTGCAATTGCTCTTGCAATAGCCACTCTCTTTTGCATGCCGCCGCTTAGTTCTGCAGGCGAAAGTTTCTCGATGTCATGAAGCCCGACTACAGACAGGCATTCCGTGACTTTTTCGGATATTTCCTGGCGCGACATTTTCTTGTGATTATTATTATACAAGCCAATGCCTACATTCTCTGCAATTGTCATAGAATCAAACAATGCAGCGCCTTGAAAGACCATGGCCATTTTTCTTCGGACTGCCTTGAGAGCCTTATAATCTAATTCGGTCACGCAAATGCCTTCCAGAAAAACACATCCGGAGTCAGGTTTAAGTAACCCCATTATATGTTTTAACATCACACTTTTGCCCGAACCACTACTGCCAATAATAGCGGTAGTATGGCCTTTACCTATTTTTAGGTTAACGCCTCTCAAAACATCATTGTCGTTAAAACTTTTTGTTAAATCTTTTATTTCAATCATTTTTAATATTTAAAAAGAACGAGTACCGCGATTAAGAAATCCAAAAATAAGACCATTAAACAGGAAACAACAGCAGTTTTTGTGGCTGCATTCCCTACACCTTCAGCGCCACCTTTGGAGATAAATCCCTGGTAACAGGCAATTGAAGTTATTGCGAGCCCAAAAAGTACTGATTTGACCATGGGTAAAATAAAATCTTTGTTGTCTGCGTACTCTCTTGCCCCTTTTACAAATTCGACGGTGGATATATCCATGACCATGATGGCGGTTAACCAGCCGGCAATCATTCCCAAAGTCGCTGCAAAAATTGTTAAAACCGGAAACATGATTGTGCCGGCAAGAACTCTTGGTACAACCAAGTATGCAACCGGGTTGAAGGCCAATGTTTCCAGAGCGTCAATTTGCTCTGTAACGCGCATAGTACCAATCTCTGCAGCAATGGATGCGCCTACACGCCCTGCCAGTGCGAGCGCCGTTAAAACTGCTGCAATTTCTCGCATCACACTTTTTTCTACCACAAATCCGATCAGGTAAGCAGGAACAAATTCATCGAAATTTTCAGAGCTTTGAATCGCCGTAACCATGCCGCCAAATGCCGCAATATAGATAGCAATTGGAATGGACTGAATTCCTATGCGCATCATTTGTTCACCAAGTAGATTGCCATAGGTTTTAAAGTCTGACAATGCTTTGACTGTCTGCCAGAGCAGCTTTCCGTAGCATCCTAAATGGTAAAAAAAATTAAAGGCTCGCTTGCCAAGAAATCGAATTACTAATGTCATGCTCTTTATTATTTCTCGCCTTTAGTTCTGAAGGTTTACAAAAAAAACAACTTTTAATATAATAAACTGATCTTTTAAATTCAAATTATTTAAACTAAAAAAGTGAAATTTTAGTATAGAAATATTTACTGATCAAGCAATGCAATTGCGTCAATTTCAACGTCAACATTTTTAGGCAAAGTTGAAACCGCCACCGTTGCCCTCGCTGGAGGCTCCGATTGAAAATAACTCCCATAAATTTCGTTTACTGTCGCAAAGTCGTCCATGCTTTTTAGGAAGATCGTGCATTTTACAATTTGCCCAAGCGAAGCTCCGGCGGCTTCAACAACGCCCTTAAGGTTTTCCATGACGCGCTTGGTCTGTGTTTTAACATCGCCCTGAACAAGTTCCCCTGTTTGCGGTTCGAGTGCTATTTGGCCGGATACAAATAGCAGATTGCCGGCTTGAACAGCTTGCGAATACGGCCCGATCGCTTGTGGGGCGTTTTCTGTTGAAATAATTTTTTTGGACATTGAGCCTCCAGAAAGTCATAATTATCTATATTTTATACACCTAAATTAAGCAAACCCCTCAATCTATGCAATCATTTATTTAACGCCGGTCATTTTTAAAAAATCGCCAAATAGTGCTCTTTGTAACTAAAGTTTACTGATTTTTAAAATTTGGAAAGACACTTCATATCAGGGATTTTGATGCGACTCAAAGTCCCTTTTTTCATTTATAGATAGTTTTTTGGGAGGTACAGAATTTGAATAGAACTGTTTTATTTTTGGTTATAATTTTGGGTGTATCTATATTTGCACCGAATAGTTCGAAAGCACAGAATTTTTTATTCAAGCACCCGCGGGATAATACATTTAAAATTAAACAAGTAGATAATTACGATTTTACCAATGCTCAGCACTTTACCGGTAGCGGAATCCTGTCAGTTGGTTTTCATAAGTTTTTACATAACCAAGGCGTACGACACGCCAAGGTATGGGCAAGCCTGTTAGCTACGGGCGTTGGGTTATTAAAAGAGTATGAAGATGGCTACCGTGAAGGGTGGGGAATGAAAGATGTCGTATTCAATGAACTGGGCATTGTCACATTTCTTTTTCTTAGCGATGTTACGCATTATACAGTGACCTTTAAGCAGGTTATCATTGGGCCGGATAATTACGGTGCCGGCATTAGGTTCTTCAGAACATCAGACTTTTCAGCTTTAAATTCATCATTGGGTATTTATACAATATTAGATAATCGTCAGAGAACCTGGGT
>JAJDAE010000071.1 GCA_029262035.1 Candidatus Zhuqueibacterota bacterium | reverse complement strand
TCTTCCGGAGTGTAAGGTTTGTGCGTTGCAAGACCCATGAGCGTATTGCCGTAGGTCGGCACAAAATCGATGCCCGGCACAAGCTCCTCGCGCGCAAAGCGATGGAATTGCGCATTCATTTCAGTGCCACCACAAAAAATCCCCTTGATACCCGCTTTGGAGAGATTGATTTTTTCACACAAAGATTCTAGTAATTTGGGTGTTGTAAAAAGGCATTGGATATTATCATGTGCACGCAAAATAGTGAGTGCCTGCCCGGTAACATGTTCCTTGTATAAATCCATTTCTTCGTGTGCCCCACGTTTGATGAGTTTGTTCACCCAACGCGGATCCAAATCAACATTGAAGGAAATGCCGCCGCGATATTGCGCCAAATGTTCAATTGCCAAGCGGAGACGACGCGGCCCCGTAGGACCGAGCATCAACCAGTCAGCGCCTTTGGGAAAACCATCATCCGAAAGCGTATGACTGAAGATTTCATAGTCGGTTTGAAAATCATTGATGTTGACACGGGTTTTAGGCACGCCCGTCGACCCGCCGGTTTCAAAAACATACTTCGGCTTATCCATCAGCGCTTTCGGCACCCATTTGCGAACCGGGCCGCCGCGCAGCCAGCTATCTTCGAAATGGCCGAGTATCTTCAAATCGCCATAACCACCTATTTCTTTGCGCGGGTCAAAGTCCAGCTTACTTGCAAAGTCCAGCCAAAACTGCGATCCGGTTTCGGGATTAAAATGCCACGCGACTATTTCTCTGACGTGAGCATCAAGTTTTTCGCTAGAATTTTGTATCTTTTGTGAAAGTGATTCACTCATAATTAAATTTTCTTTCAGTTCTAAGGTTTATTTATTCAACGTAACTGCAAACAATTTGGAACGATTGGTTATATAAAGTACGCCATCTTTTGCCACCGGCGTTGTGTAAACCGCGTTGTCCATATTAATTTCATTCAGCAATTCAAACTCTTTCCCGGCTTTTAGAATAGCAATATCGCCATCTTCATCGCCAATGTATACTTTACCATCTGCATAATACGGCGAACCCCAAATTGCAGCAAAGGCATCGTACTTCCAGTATTCTTCGCCGGTTTTAACATCCCAGCAGTAAACAAAACCACTCAAGTCGGAAATGTACATTAAGCCATCATGGATTGCCGCAGTGGACATTGTGCGGTTGAAATCATCATTGCCGCGATGCCAAATTTTGCCAGACTCGGTAATATCGCCACGCTTGGTCGCATCGATTGCATACCAGTGGCCGATACTTTCGCCGTGTTCAGGATCCTGACCAACGCCGATATAAACTTTATTGTCCCAAATAACCGGGGTAGAAATTATATTATTCCGTGTTCCTGAACCACCAAGTTCCCACACAGATTCTTTAGGGTTGCAATCAAACTCCCAAAGATGCTCGCCGGTCTCAGGAACCATTGAATAAACAATGCCATTTCCGCCCGGGAAAATAATTTGCGCGACACCATCGATAACGCCATAAGCGGGATTTGACCACTGGCCGTGAAGAATATCTTCTCCGGGAGAGGCATCTTCCCACACCAATTCACCGGTGTTTTTGTTTATGGCGATGAAACTCGGCGCATCAGGTGAAGGCACATTAATATGCGTTTCATCCACACCGTTTGCGGTTACGACAAAAACTAGATCGCCAACAACCAGCGGAGAACATGTCGCCAGGTTGTGGGGGAAAACATCCAATTCGTCGATCATGTCGTAGCTCCAAATGATGTCTTCATCAATTTTGGAAGTATTTTCTTCTTCGGCAAAAGGACCGTCATTTTCATCATCATAAAACCCTTCAACATCAGAACAAATAACGTGCGCTTTATTTGAAATATAATAGAGGCGATCACCTTCGATAAATGGGCCAGAACAAATACCTTGCAACGGCCAATCATTTACTCGACCTGAAGCCAGCTTGGAATGCGCGGCCTGCCAAAGAAATTCACCATCGGATTCCCGGAAGACAAGAATATTTCCGCGGTCACCGCCCAACTTTGGATTTTTAAACGCCTGATTATTGGTGCCAACGAAAACCTTTCCGCCGATAATAGCGGGGTTTCCATAAGTCTGTGAGCCAAGCTGTGCTGTCCATTTGATGTTGGCGCCGGATTCCAGATCCCATTCTGCAGGCAGACCGGTTTCGGCAGAAACCATATTTCTGGCAGGGCTGCTACCCCACATGGCAACATCTACATTGGCAACAAACCCAACAGAGGTGAGCATTACAATGCCAACCATAACATGTGCAAAGGAAATTCCTTTTTTCTTGAAAAAATTCGTCAATTTCATTATTTGTTCCTCGTTATTTTCACATTATCAAAATAAATATTGGTTTGTGCGTCTCCATAAAGACCGGGGCTGCCATGCATATTTGGCAACGGATCTTCTACAGTCAAAGTCCACTCAGCCGGTTCTTTTTCATCACGCGGCCAAATTTTACCTTTTATAATGCCCGTGCCGTCTTTGTACTCGACGGTCATCTTCATGGTGTACCACAACTCCGGATTCCATTCAAAAGGTTTTTCGGCACTCAATCTTTCAAGCGCGGCCGGCCATGTTCTAATTTGTAAACGCTTTTTCTTGGTCATAAAATCAAAATAATATCGATTTGCAATTAAGCCCATATCAGAACTGCGACGCTTAACTTTTTCATTTTTGACATCCGCCTGAATCGTGTAGTTTTTCATGGTGGGCGGCCCAAGAATCAAATTATGACGCTTCAACATTCTTTTGGAAGGCGGCTTCATCAGGACTTTGTTGCCATCCATATCCAGCGTTTTAAATTTCCAGGTTCCCGGCCAAAGCGAGGGATTTTTCCCTGCTTCAAAATCTTCAAAATCTATTTCCCAAGGTAGATGGGCTGCAATTTGGACGCGAGCAGCGGCTTCTAAATCTCCTGCCATGGCAACCGCATAGCCAGACTGGTTGGGCGCTTTTTTAGAAAATTCAGCTTTGCCTTTATTGCTAACTTTGCCAATAATTTCCTTGAGTCCAAACTTTGCTTTCGGCGCCTGTACTTGTTTTCCCATCGCGTCGAAGGCTCTCACCTTAAACTCAACTTTGTCACCGGCATCTGCCCAAACTTCCGCCGGGATAATTTGTAGCTGCGCGGGTTTTGCATCTTTTGCTGCAGGCATTTCATGCAATTCTAAAACGCTTGGTTTTGTAACTTTGAACTCGGCAGATTTATCGCCCAGACAGAACATGCCAACTTCGCTGGTGAAATAAATTCTGCCATAAGCAACGGCCGGTGAGCCATAAATTTCCGCAAAACGTTTTTGGTCGAAAGACAATTGCTTGCTGTCCAGGGATTTGGCTTCATTTTCGCCAGGCTCAATAATGTGGAAACTACCATTTACTTCGGTGGCGAAAATCTTTCCATCCGCCCACACCGGCGAGCCTTTACCCACGTTACCAATATTGAAAACCCATTTTTCTGCACCTGTCTTTGCATTCAGGGCAATAAGATTGCCACCGTTGTTCACCACATAAAGCACGCCATCGTGTACCAGGGGTGAGACATAGGCGGTTTCAGAAGCATCGTAACGCCAGACTTCATGGGTTTTGGTGACGTCACCTGTTCCGGTAGCATCGATACAAACGACGCGGCCAAAACTGGCATTGTCCAAATTCTCTGCACCGTGCATTGCAAAAACATGATTGCCATCCACTGCCACAGAGGCCTGGATACCACCTTTGGTTAAATGAAATTTCCAAACGTGCTTACCGGTTCGGGCTTGCATGGCATAAACAAAACCGGTTCCCGTACCTACAACCAACAGGCGTTGATCATTTACAACGGCAATGACCGGCACGGAATAATTTGTATTTTTATTACCTTCAGGAATAGTAGAAACCCAAACCAGTTCACCGGTGCGTTTATCATAAGCAAAAAAACGATGCTTCATGATAAGTTGCTCGCCCCAACTGTTGTTTGCGCCATTTACAATAACGAGGTCTTCATCAATAACAGGCGTGCAGGTACGCCCGCCATAACCGGAAAATCGATTATATTCTTCAACGAATGAATGCTCCCACAAACGCTTACCATCTTTATTGTAGCAGACAAATAAGCCATCCACGCCAAAGTAATAAACATTTCCCGTCTCAGGATCGCCCGTTAAACTGGGCCAGCCAACCCGCGTAAATGGAACTGTCGTGTGAAAAACATTATTTTTTTCTTCCCAAATAAGCTTGCCATCTTTCGCATCATAGCAAGCAATAACGCGCTGCATGGTTTGGCCTTTACCCGTTCTGCCAACGACATAAACCCGGCCATTCATTACAATCGGGGTTGAGCGTCCGGTAAAATCAACTTTCCAAACAAGATTTTCTCCATCCAATGACCAGTTAGAAATCAGTCCGGTTTCGTCCGAAACACCATTTTGGTGCGGGCCGCGCCAGCTTGGCCAATCGGATGCCAATAACAAACTTACAAAAAGCATGTTAAAAAAAACTACCAAGAGACTTCGTGAAACTCTATTAGTAAACATCCTTTCTCCTCTCTTATTTTAGGTTATACTGTAATTTATTTTAATTTGTCACTTTGTTCTGCTGAAAGGAATTTTAAAAATAAAGATTTCCTGTGACAATTTCAATCAATTTAACTGCGTTGGTACTGACTTTGCAATTTTAAATTTAATAGTTATTTGCGTGCCTGATTCATCAACCGAATACTTCGTTGTATTTACATCGAAGGGATGATCCATTCGATTGCCGGCTAAATCTTCAAGCGCCGGGTTTACCACCAGCTTATATGAGCCGTGATTCCAAGTTTTTTCCGGAGTAAATACCCAGGCCATTTCATTATTAGAAAGTGAAATGGTTCCGATGATTCTCACATCCGCCGAATCCCGAACTTCAATGAATCGCATTAAAAGAGCATGATCTAAAGGTTTATCCAGGGTGAGTTGCAATGGTTCTGTTGTATCAGCTCCCGGGGTAATTAGTTGCCAGTTTTTATAATTTGGCGAAACGCGATCATGTTCCAGAATTTCAAACTCTTTCACAAAATCATCTGGTAACGAATGCCCGAAACTGCTGTGAAGTTCCTTTTTTATCAGAAGTTTATATTTTTTTGATTCCGTAAAAGTCTCACCCATAGTCAGATTTAGTCCCACGCCACGTTTAATTCTGCCGGGGTGCAGGATCACAGTTAAACGCCTGCTTTCCGAATCCCACAGACCATTTTTTATGTCAACAAATGCATCCGTCACTTCTTGATTTTTCGAATCTAAAATTTTAATAAAATCAAAAGTGTTTTTTTCATTCATCGATTCTGAGAAATAAATATAGAATCGCAGGAGGTTTGCCGGCAACTTGTCGCCCGTCGGGTAAACTCTACTTACAACCGGTTTTGATATTGCCTTATCTGAGGCAAAACTGAACGAATGAATCATCCGAATTGAATCCGGAAATTCAATATCCAAAAGTTTGCCCAGCAAAGCAGGTTTAACAACAATTGTATAAGCGATCTCAGGTTCAAAATAAAATCGGGGTATGAAAGAGATTTTACCATCTTCAACTTTGTATGTACCTAACATTGCAGGGTTACTTTCAAAGCTGCCTTCATCGCCAACGTAAACGGAGAAAAATGTCTGCCATTTCTTTCTCTTTAAACCGATTTTTTTTAGCTGGCTTAAGCGGTTTTCGATAAGTCCGGCAACCTCTACTTTACGCCAGTCAGAAGTTACAGAAATACTTAGTCCGCTTTTCTTCTCTTGAATTGAAGCCGATAAACAGCTCCCAAAAATCAGGCAAAAAGCTGCAGCCAAACCCAATTGGTTTTTACAACATTTATTTTTCAAAAAAATCGCTAGAATCTTTCAATTGGATAAGAATAGAGATTCAATTTGCCACTTGCCTGACGCTGTAATCCGAGCATGTATGTGTCATTAAACAGAGCAAATTGTTCAACGTCGCTACCGGAACGAATGGCATAATCAACACCCGCAACATAGCCCTCAACCTCTTCCGTAATTTCTCCTTCGTAATTTGCAACATCATCAGGATCAATGATCATAAATGGCAGATTACTGTTGGTTAAAAGGATATATTCCTTTCCTTTTTTTTGATAAACCACCATGTCTAACGGATAGTTGCCAGAGCCAAATTCAGCTACAGTTTTACCCTTTATGTGTTGCCCATCTTTTAAATCTGAAACAGGGATGGTGACCAGTGGGGTGCAAAGGTACGCAGCCAATAAGTGCATTTCATCTTTCAATTTATAAGGTAGAAAAGTACGAATAGGGGCGTGCGTTTCATATTTACCATGCGCACCATGAAAAATTTCAACTGTGCTCCTGGAACTTTTTTCCTCAAACGGATACGAAAGCTGCCACATGGTAGACGCAAACTCTTCATTGGAAAGACCTGCAACGAAAAGTTTTCCATCGGAAAAAACTATGTCGGTGATGGTATCAACACGAAGACTTAACCCTTTTTTCCACATGTGCGTTTTCGACTCATCAACAGGATTTGATAGAGCTGCTTTTGAGTACTTCACGCTCTCGAGAGCCACTTCATCAATTTCGCCTGTTGGTGATATTTTCATCAGGATGCTTGCATCGCCCAAATCATTGGGCAATGTAAATTTATTATCCCAATCTTTGCGGCCACTGGCACGTGATATTGCAAGATATATATTTTTGGAAATTGGATTCACTGCCATATCATGAACTAAAATAGCATCTGCGGTGGTGCCAAGCATGGCGGCGATCTGACCTTCCACATCTTTTAAACCGACAGCTTCCCTGGTATCGTTTTTTACTTTGTCATCTAAATCAATTGCATAAACCGCTGCCCCACGGGAATCGCCTACAAATAAAACTCCCTCCGAATTAAAGGTTAAAGTGCTCATGGACTTAATATCTGGCTTCCCGGTTACAAAGTCTGCGTTTTTCGCATTCACCTGCAGTGCCAGACAACACACACAAAAAAACGTCAATATATATTTAAACATTATATTCTCCTCCAAGTTATTATGACAAGTTAACTTACACGACGGGAAGTGCAATTTAACATATTATAAACTTATAACATCGATCTAACTTTTGACCACTCTGACAAATTATTTCTCAACATAATTTTCAATAAATGCATAAACAATACTCCAGTTTTCATCGACATCTGCATTTACTCGTTCAGCAACCAGCATGGATGAGCCATGCACACCATTTTCTGCAACATAGACTTGGTGTTTATTTTGCTGAGCCAAATCAAATTGATTTTTCACACTCTTTATTTCCATTTCCTTCCCGGGTCTTAGTAAAAGAAGTGGGACTTGTAGAGTTTCAAAATATTCATCAGGACGACATTCCTTCATAGGTCCTCCGGAAGCAGGAGAGAAAGCTAAAACTGCATTAACTTCATCCGGGCGGTCATTTGCCAGTTTGATAGCTAAAGAAGCGCTATAACTGCTTCCCCATAACACTTTACTCCCCGAAAATCCGGATTTCATTAAGTAATCCAAGGCACCTTCAATATCTGCATAAGCATCGCAATAGCCAAATTCGTTTGTAGTTATATTCGCAATTGTTCTGTTAAAACTACCATACAATTGACCTCCTTGTCTTTGGTCGATAGCCAAAATATTATAACCTTTTTCAATTAATTTAGGTATTATGGTACGGTACTCAGCTCTCGAATTTGAGCCAGATTGATGAAACAACAGTATAGTGGGAGTCTCTTTACTATTTTCATATAAGTCGCCAACGATTTGGACATTGTCAGACGACGAAAAACTTACTTCCCTTGAAGATCCTCTTTTCCCGGTTACATTTGAATTGCCTTGACATGAGGTCAAAATAGAAAATATAACAAGAATGCTTAGTTTAAAACAAAAATTTACTTCCCCTTTGCGACATACCATAAAAGTGTTCTCCAAATAAGATGATATATAAAATTTACACTAACGGGAAGAGAGATTATGGGTGGTTTCAAAATTTACACCAGATTTATTACGGGATTACGACAATCAAAGTTTCGTAAAAATTATAGTTCTTTTTTTGTACGAATTGATTACTACAGAAAATGGTTTTCCCTTGACAATTGCTCAAAAAATAGTAATTTAGGATGTTCGAAACATGGGGACGACATGGCTTCGACGGGGGCTGAGAGGCCGAGGATGGCATGTCGAGATTCTTCCGGATTCTCGTTAATAAACTGGAAACACTATTTAAACGCAGACAATTATGCGTATGCAATGGCTGCCTAGTTAGCTAATAACTAGCGCGACCCGCTTACCCGGATTTCGTCACAAAGTTCGGACTAAGCGTCGATTAACGTGGCTATATTTTTTGTTGTGTCTGAGGACAAAAAACGAATTTTTTCAGGCTGGTCTTGACGGGTCTTGTTTGTTGAACCTTAAAGACGAGATTTAATCAATAAACTAAGCATGTAGAAATTCTTGGTGACTTTCCTTCGGACGTGGGTTCGATTCCCACCGTCTCCACTATTAAATTATTTTTTGTCTCCCAACCTAAGCCAGATATCGTAACCATATAAATCTTGATTAAAGTTTACTTTTTAGCTATATTCATGAGTGAAAAAAATAAATTTCAGTTTTAAGTCCCTCCTAAAAGTTCTGCCTGTCATTTTAATTTTGGCGCTGTATTGGTATTGGATTAACCAACGAATTATTTCGAATTCTGAACAGACATTCGGACTTGTGGGTTACTTTTTTCTAATGTGTATTGCTACTGCACAATTTCCTTTGCCAGCTAACTTAATGGTATTGGGAGCAGTAAGCAGTTCTTCACCGCTAATCGTGGCAATTATCGGGGGGGGTGCTACACTAGTGGCATACTCGCTGGAATATCTCACATTTACGTACTTGTTCAAACTCAAAAAATTAGCAAACTTCAAAGATTCCTGGATCTACAAAAAAATCACACCGATGTTCAATAAGCACAAATTTGTTGTGTTGGCATTTACTTCATTTTTACCCATTCCCTCGGAACCCCTCCGAATTTACGCGATCACTCAAAAATATTCCATTTTGCTATATATTCTGGCAGGTTTTTTGGGGCGGATTCCACGCTATTTTCTGCTTGGTTACTATGGCAAAGATTACGTAAACTCGCTCTGGTTTTTAGTCGGAATTTTTGTGTTCCCGGGAATCCTTTTACTAATAATACGCGGAGTGGTGAGTTTGTACGATGTTGTGAAAAACCGGTTTGCACAGGAGAGTTCGGTTTAAATGTCTTAATTCAAAAAGAATATTTCTTGAATTTTTATTATTCAAGCATTAGATTCTAAATTATAGCCCGAAGCAACATGACAAAAGAAGAACACATAAAATATTGGCGTGAAAGCGCTCAACACGATATAGAGTCAGCTGATAGTATCTATAATTCGGAAAGATATGATTGGTGTTTATTTGTCGGACATTTAGCATTGGAAAAAATTTTAAAAGCCATCTTTGTCGATAGAAACAATAATAAAATGCCACCCAAAACTCATAGTCTTGTGCGATTGGCTGAAATTTCAAAAATAAACTTAGATAATGAGTAAACATTTCTTTTAGACAGGATAAATGACTTCAACATACAGACTCGTTACCCCGATTACAAGCTGGACTTTTACAAGCGCTGCGACCAAGATTACACAAAAGAGTATTTGAACAAAATCAAGGAGTTCTATACGTGGTTCAGTTCCCAGCTAAAATAAAAAACACCATTGATAATTATCTAAAGGCATTGCACACAAATAACATTCCGATCAAGGAAGCAATACTTTTTGGTAGTTATGCAAATGGAAATTATCAGGAATGGAGTGACATTGACATTGCTCTAGTCTCCGAACTATTTGGGGGAGATCGAATAGCTGATAAAGATAAAATTAGAAAAATTACGCTCTCTGTAAGCAGCGCAATTGAAGTAATTCCTTTCTCCCCAAAAGATTTTAATTCGAAAAATCCTTTTGCAAAAGAAATCCTGGAAACGGGGATACGGCTGATTTAACTATTTCTAAAGTTAATCCTGCAACAACCCCGAAATAACCCCATCAATTTCTTCAATTTTTGTCGATGAAATCCCAATATACTGTTTTTGAATTTTTCCCATTTGATCCAACACAAAAGTAGTCGGGTAAGCGGGAATATCACCAAAAGCTGTTCTAACTTCGGAGTTGCCAACGTAGATCGGATATTTGATCAGAAATTCATCTATGACCGGTTCTATTTTTTCGGCGTTTCCAGAGTCCATGCAAATCGCAAGAAAAACAAAATTCTCGTCCTTGTACTTTTCGTACAGATCATTATAACCGGGTACTTCTTTAATACAGGGGGCGCACCACGTGGCCCAATAATCGACTAAAACAACTTTACCTGCGAGGGAATCGGAGTTCAATATTTCGCCGTTAAGCTGACTGATTACAAAAGGCTTATAATCGCTTCCTGTAGTTTGTGACTTTTTCTCCTCCGACGAACACGAGATTTGGGAAAAAAGCAACGTTAGATAAATTGAAATTTCAAAAATTATTTTCATAGTAAAACTAAGCAGATGCTTTCTCCTTTTGCAATTTACCAATCAGGCCCAACTCATTTATCAATTTCTTTTGCCGGCTAAAAATGCTGAGCATGAACAAAAAGATCGCAACCCAAACGATTGTGTAAGCCGAAAACAAAAAGCCGAGCCGATAATTGTAGCCGGAACCAACAATCATTTTTCGGCGTGCTCCGCTTTCAAAATCAGGACTTTTAGCTTCTAAAAAATATTCATAAAATGATAATTTAAGTGGATTTTGGCTACCTAGCATCACGCTGTAAATCCCATTCTGAATTTCAACATTTGTATGGATTTCAATCCAGGTGGGTTTTTCAGCGCGGGGGGACTTGTAAATCCCTATTTGTAAATCTGTAGTGCCCGTAAACAATTCTCCTTCGGCATTTTCAAGCTCACCCTGGTAATGCACCAAACGCGGTACCTGCGCAAAAGCAAAGGAAATGGTCAAAACCAGCGAAATCGCCAGAGTATAAAATATTCTCATCATTAAAATTCCTCCTAAAATTAAGCAGCCAGCGCTGCTTCTTTTTTCAAATCAGAAACTGCAACTACGCTTTTTTCCAAACGCAATCTTTGTATTAGCATAAATATGAATAACAACGTAAAAACAAACAGGCTGAAGAAAAACGTAACCCGTATATCAGGATGCATCCCGGAGCTCTCTCCGCCAGCAATAACCGGGCTTGGATGAATATCGCGCCACAATCGAATTGACATATAAACAATCGGCACATCCACAAACCCAAAGATACCAAAAACAGCACAAAACCGGGCGCTGCGTTCTTCATTGTCCACAAACTGCCTGAGCATTAAATAGGCGATGTAAATAAACCACAGAATCAAAAATAGTGTCAGACGCGGCGTCCATTCCCACCAGGTATTCCACACGGGTCTAGCCCAGATAGGGCCGGTAACTAAAACCAGTGTTGCAAACATAACCCCGATTTCAGCCGCCGAATTAGCAACCATGTTGTATTTACGATCGCGCTTCCACAAGTAAAGGATGCTGGCAACAAAAACTACACCAAAAGCCAAAAATGCCACCCAGGCTGAGGGTACGTGAAAATAGAAAATTCGCTGTACGTGTCCCATAGAGCGCTCGGTGGGTGCAAATTGAAAAATCAAATACAGGTTCACGCTCATGGCGATAAACAGGGTTGCACCAAGAAGTGTAACCCAGGGATTTTTTGTTTTTTCCAAACTCATAACACCTTCCTTAATTATTCTTCTATAATAAATTCAAAAGTCCAGAAAGCGACAATAAAAAAAACTACATCAAACATAATAATCAGCCGGGTCCACCCCCAAATCACGCTCCAGGCTTCCCCTTGAAAAATTGCACTGGTCGCCTGCACCGCACAAATAATCACCGGAATAGAAATCGGGAAATGAAGAATGGGCAGCATAACTTCCCGCGTCTTTGTATTTACCGCGATGGCTGAAAAAAGAGTACCGATAACAGCAAACCCAAGCGAGCTGACAAAAATCACCAGCGCAATGGCGCCCAAGTCTGTCCAGATATCCAGCTTAAAAAAAATACTAAAAAGCGGCAAAGTAATCGATTCCACAATAAGAATAAAAATCAGATTGAGCAGCAATTTGGCGACATAAATTACAATCCGGTCTACCGGTGCCAGCATTAATCCCTGCATGCAGCCTTTGTCTACTTCATATACAAAAGAGCGTCCCATGCCAAGCAAACTGGCGAAAATAAAAGTCATCCAAAGGATACCGGACGCGGCGTCTTTGATAAATTCACTACCCGGTGGAAAAGAGAAATTGAAAATCACAGCGACCATCAGGCTGAAAACCATCATGGAAATTACCATTTCCTTACTACGAAATTCCGAGAGCAGGTCTTTCCATAAAATGGCAGCTATCTTACTCATCAGTTCGCACCGCCTTTTTCAACATAGTCATAATAAGTTTGTCGAAAATTTTTCAGATCGATATTTTTGCGCTGCTCATTATAAACCAACTTGCCTTTAACGAGAATTGCCACTCGATCGGCAAGGTCGATGCCGCGCTCAATATCGTGCGTAACCATGAGAGTCGTACGGTTTTTCAAACGCAGGTCTTTCAACCAGCCGGAGAGCATCTCCGACGCATGCTGATCCAGGCCGGTGTAGGGTTCGTCGAGCAGGAGAAGCTGCGGCTCATGCAGCATGGCACGGGCAATAGAAAGCCTTTGCTGCATCCCACGAGAAAAAGTACGCACGCGATCGTTTTCGCGTAAACCAAGCCCGACATCTTCCAAAATTTGTTCGATTTTGGCTGCAAGATTTTCAACATCGTAAAGTCTGCCGTAGAATCGAAGGTTTTCTGCTGCGGTCAAATCTTCGTATAAAAATGTTTGATGGCCGATAACGCCAATTTGGCGGCGAATTTTTTCCGGTTCTTTTTGGGGAGAAATGCCGGATATGGTAAAATCACCGGCGCTGGCCTTAGTAAGTGTCGAAAGAATTCGGATCAAAGTTGTTTTACCGGCGCCATTGGGGCCAAAAATAGTCAGGAACTCGCCCTGCTCTAATTTAAATCCGATCTTTCTTAAAGCATATTGGCTGCCGAAAGATTTTTGTATACCCTCAACCTGAATCGCGGAGTTTTGGCCGTTGTTCAACTTTATCTACTTTCGGTTAGTTTGAATCCGCGAGGTCCGTTCCGCAATCAGAACAAAACTTATCACCTGTTTTATGGGGCTCACCGCAATTCCAACAAAAACGTGCCGATTGAGTTTTAGCCGATTTTTTACCAGCAGTTTTTACACCGCCCGGCTGCGCTTTATCAATTTCTTTCAGCAGGCCAATGGCCTCATCTTTATATTGCTGGCGCAATTCGTTAAAATCATCTTCTGATAACTTGCCCATTTGAAAATCAAACTCAATTTCCTTAATGGCAGCGTAGATGACATCTTTTCTCTCCTCTAAATCCGTAGCACGATGGTTAGAATCAAACCCTTGTTTTGACCCGGCTTTTGCTTTTAGTAAAGGATAAACAATAAAAGCTGAAACCGACAGAGACAGTAAAATAAAAACAATCTGATCAAGCATCAAAATATCCAATTTAATGTGAATTTTAAAACGTTAATTTCCCAGAAAAAATATATAAACTTTAACATGAAAAGTCAAAAAAATAAAATATAAACCCGTCGAAAGGTTAATTTGCAGTCTCCATTTTGTTCTGTTTCGAAAATAATTTGATCAACAAAAATGAGCCTGTGGAAATAAGTGCAATGCTAATCCATTGCGCCATGGTAATCCCGAACAAAACTTTTGGTGTGGTACGATAGAATTCTGTTGCAAACCGCTCTACCCCGAGCAAAATCATATACGTGCTAAAAAAGGCTCCTTGTGGATATTTTCTAAAGCGGAATTTCCATAAAACTAAAAACATAAGCATTAGCAAAATCATATCATAAATTGGCGTGGGGTGAACCGCAACATTTGTTGGCACCAGCGCATCCGGGAAAGCCATCGCCCATGGTACATCCGATGGTGGACCGTAATCGCCATCACCGGAAAGCAAGCACCCGCCGCGACCAAAAAACTGACCTAATGATAATAATGGCGCCGTTAAATCTGCAACCAGAGCGACCGAGACATTTTTTCGATAAACATACCATGCCACAGCTAAAACGCCACCGATAAGTCCGCCGTACCAAACCAAGCCTGCGCCTGTAAAAATGTAGTCCGAGGGATGCGCCAGAAATCTATCCCAGCGCTCCAAAATAAAATAAATTCGCGCACCAATAAATCCGCCGATCATCGCCGCCACTGCAATACCTGTAGCTAACTCAGGATCTAACTTGCAGCGTTCCATTTCATTCCTTAACAATATTGTCGGAACAAGAAACGCCAGCATCGCCATAATGCCAAAACTGTTGATGGTGACCGGGCCAATAGAAAATAGTTCAGGGATCATCCGTTTTTCGACTTAGTTATTAAAATCAGTCCAAAATGTAACAGTTTAAATTTGAAAAGCAAGCGGATTTGAAAATTCACCTGAACAATGCCTGGTCTTGGCATTACAAGCCTGTAATAACCTAAATCCGTACTCAAAAATTGACGATAATTCTCTGAAGTCATCAACTAAATCGAACGTGAAATGCGGGTATTATTTCGTAAAATTATCTTTCTTGTTTTAGGCGGCCTGTTGTTGCTATCCGGCGACAATACGTTTTCTGCGGAGAAAGAAACCCTGTATGTTTTTCTGCCATCTACTTCACGTCCCAAAGTTATACAAGAGCGGTTGTCAAAGGCATGTAAAAACATCGAAATAATTTCTTTTGGCAAAATCGAAGATTTAAAGGCCAGAATCGTTTCAGCGCCACCTACCGCAGTGCTCTCCCTGCCAAAAGTTCTCGCACTTTTCGATGAATACTCGGTTGTCTTTTCCGGAACCATCAACGGTAGTAGAGAACAAAAATATGTGTTATTATCAGTGGATAAAAAGGCCAAACTGGACGGTTTGGCCACAGCAAGGGTCGGTGTGGTAGATTTTTTGGGACGCAGGGAAATGAAGAAATTTCTGGCACTTCAATTACCAGCGCTGCCAAAGTTTAAACGGGTCACAAAAGTTGAGGATTTGCTGCCTCTACTCAATTTCAAAATGGTTGACGCCATTTTGCTGCCGGATTCGCATGTAAGTTTTTTACAAGGCAAATCAAAACTAAACTTGGTAGCCACTCAGATCAAAGATTCAAAGCTGGCCGTCACTGCATTAGCGGTACGTACGCCCCAAAAATCTAATAACCTTATCCAAACAATTCGCTCGCTAAACGACGAAATAAAACGTCTGCTTGAAGTAGAAGGATGGAGCGAATGAAGAGGAAAAAAATGCCGATTCTACAATCAGGCGCCTTAAGACTATTTCTTGCTTTTCTTCTTTTGATGGCGTCAACTGTCCTAGCGAAGGATAAAGTTCTCATTTTGCGAAGCGCCGGCGCTGCCTTTGAAGAAGCGCTAAACGGATTAACCGAAGAGCTCGGGAATGAGTTTGTTATTAACGAAATCATTTTGCAAAAAGACGCGCCATTGGAATTTCATCTCTCTATTCAGAAGACTTCGCCAGCCGTTGTGGTGTTGATGGATAACGCGGCCATTAACATTTATAAAGATTATGTTCGGGCGCTATCTGATTCGTCCCTTGAAACCCCAAGTATTTCTCTAATGGCCATTTACCTCGACAGAGTTATTCAGGGATTAAAGCGGGGTACCGGTATCAGGTACGAAATACCGGCTGTTGTCAGCGCCGTAAATATGCGTGCAATTGCGCGAAAGCCCTTGAAAAAAATCGGCGTTGTTTACCGAAAATTCATGGCAAATCTAATTACAGAAAATAAAGAATTGTGCCGAGCGGAAGACTTGGAATTAATAGGCTTAGAACTGCCAAATGAAATTTCCGGTAAACCCGGGGCGCTGCGAACAGCACTGCGCACGCTTGTAAAAAAGGTGGATGTGGATGCGATTTGGATTTTGAATGATAATGCCCTTTTGGATATCAAGTTTATTCGTGAAGTTTGGTTGCCCGAATTAAATGAACTAAAAATTCCCAGCATAGTCGGAGCGGAAGTTCTGGTAAATCCGCAGCTGGGTCTTGGAACATTGGCGGTAATGCCGGATCATTACGCCATCGGGAAACAAGCAGCAGCTTTACTTTTTGAACTTTTATCAATCAAAAATACCGGCGAATTGCCACCTGTCGAGCACCCGCTTTCCGTGGTTAAAGTGCTTAACTTAAAACAAGCGCTAAAGCGTTTAAAAGTCGACAAGTCTAAACTCGGAGAGCTGGATAGAGTTTTGGATTGATGGATAATGAAATGAAAAAGAAAGAAGAGTACTTCTTAAATCAAAAATCGTAAATCAATATTCGAAGTTTCCGGTCGGCTGTTTGGTATTCAAGCTTCAGCTTACCCCGACACAGCTGCCTTAAAATTATAGCCCCACAGCTTACCGGGTTTAGGGTGAAAATACGTTAAAAAGTGAAAACCAAAAATTAACAAGAATGACAAGTAATACCCCGAAATGATGCAACGAAAAACGACAAGTACAAGCGGCATCAGGTCAAAACTGATTCGGTTGGTAACAAAAATCCTACTGTCTTCGCTTATCATTTTCCTTATTCTCAACATCGGTCTCGAGGTTTTTAATGCAAAAAATGCCTCAACCCGAATACAGAATGCCGTGCGCAAAAATCTCATCAGCAAAGGCTTAATCCTTACATCCAATAATAGCCGGGTGCTGCGCGGATTAGCCGGGGACAATGCGTTCCTCGCCATTAGCGACCTTGTTACAGCCACAGTTGGTGAAGATACCGACATCATTTACGGTATTTATATGGATAACGAAAAACGCCCGTGGATTATTGCGGGCGGCATACACGCAGAACATATTCCCGGAAACGCACTTGACGATTCAACCACAAGCTGGGCGGCTACCGTGGAGAAGCCATCGTGGGTTAGCATGAGGTTGGCAAAAAATGAGCTGCTTGAATTTGCCGCTCCCGTAATTAGCGAGGGTGACCGCCTGGGCACAATTCGTTACGGCCTAACCACGGAATCGATGCAAAACGAACTTACCGCCGCAACAAAGGCCACTCTGAAAAGCCTGATCGCATCCACAGCTATTTCATGCTTTCTGGCGCTGTTTATACTTTTCCTTGGCGTACGCGCCGCCCGCAAACAAGCTGGTGCACTGACAACTCCGCTTGAACATCTCACCCAATCTGCGGAAACCATTTCGGCCGGAGACTTCGCAAAAACAATTACGGTGGTTACGAATGATGAAATTGGCAAGCTGGCGCAAACCCTGGATTCTATGCGAGAGAAAATAAAACATAGTACTGAAGAGCTTGAATTGCGGGTTGATGAACGCACCCGCGCTTTGAGCGATGCCAATATCCAACTCGAAACAGAAGTTGTTGAACGCCGGGAAATTGAAAAAGACCTGGTTGCGGCCAAAGACGCCGCCGATGCGGCAAATAAGGCAAAGAGTGAATTTCTGGCGACCATGAGCCATGAAATCCGCACACCAATGAACGGGGTCATAGGCATGAACAAACTCCTACTCACAACGGATCTTTCGACTGAGCAGCAGGAATATGCCGAGACCATCAAGTTTAGCGCCGAATCGCTGTTGATGATAATTAATCATATTCTCGATTTTTCCAAAGTTGAGGCAGGCAAGATAGATATTGAATCTGTTGGGTTCAGTGTTTCGAAGCTTATTAGCGGAGTAGTCAACATTATATCTCCTACAGCTAATGGGAAAAACCTTAAATTAACAAGTCATGTAGAAAAATCATTACCCGACAATTTGGTAGGCGACCCAACACGTTTGCGTCAAATCCTTCTCAATTTTTGCAGCAATGCCGTTAAATTTACCGAAACCGGTGGGATTTCCATCACAACTGAGCTTGTGAAAAAAGAGGCCGGCGAAGTTGAGTTAAAATTTAAAGTCACGGATACTGGAATTGGTATTCCGACCGAAAAAATGCAGAAGATCTTCGAAAGTTTTTCGCAGGCAGATAACTCTACAACACGTAAGTATGGCGGCACGGGTCTTGGCCTGGCAATTTGTAAACGTCTGGCAGAAATAATGGGCGGCGCCATCGGGGTTGAAAGTGTGGTTGGCGAGAGCTCAACATTTTGGTTTACAGCTGTACTCAAAATCGGCACGCAGGCAAAGAGTGGTTCAACTGCAAATGAGCCCAAAAACCAAAAGGTGACGGTTGTAATGCCAGAAGCGTTAACTAACATGCGGGTTTTGGTTGCTGAAGATAATTTAATCAACCAAAAAATAGTCAGCAAAATATTAAAAAAAGTCGGATTTAAAGTGGAACTGGCAAACAACGGCCGGATTGCCGTGGACATGGTACAGCAGTCCAAATTTGACTTGGTGTTGATGGATGTACAAATGCCGGAACTGGATGGCCTGGGAGCTACAAGAGAAATCCGAACCCTAGAGGAAAAGAGCGGTGGGCATATTTGCATCATCGCATTTACCGCCAATGCCATGACAGGTGACAAAGAAAAATGCCTGGAAGCCGGGATGGATGGTTATGTTTCAAAACCCATCAACCTGGATGATATGCTGGCAACAATAGCCAGGTTGAAAAATGAAGAGGTGTAACCGGAGGTATTCGGTTAAAATTGAGACAAAATAAATTTAAAAAGATTGCAGACATTAATTGAAAATCGGCGCAAAAATATCCTCCGGGTTTTCTTGCTGCTCGCTTCAAATTGGATTATTTAGTTAGAGGTGTACTATGTTTTCTAAAAACAACACGATGAAAACGTCGATTGTGGCAATGTTTATTGTTGTGGCCACGGTAGGAAATTTACAAGCTCAGACCGATGACGATGGCATTGCAGGCCTTTCTCTTTCTCAAATTTTGAACCTCGATGTGATCACGGTTTCCAAAAAGGTGCAAAAATCATCCGATGCCCCGGCGACCATTTATGTGGTCACCCGGCAAACTATTGAAAACCGCGGCTATCGCAACCTGCAAGATTTGCTTGAGGACATCCCTGAAGTTGAAATCCAGAAAAAATCCAGTTCGGAGTTCAGTAACTACTATACGCTAAGAGGCGTCGGGGGCAATGAGAAATTTGTTATTTTGTTGGATGACGTTCGAATTAACTCCACAACCGGTACACCGCACGTGGTTGGCGCCAACTACGCACTCACAAACGTCAAACGTGTAGAAGTTATTCTCGGGCCGGCCTCCGCGCTCTACGGCGTCGATGCATTTAGCGGCATCATCAATATAATAACAAATACTGGCGCTAAAATTGACGGCGGGAAATTAACCAGCTCATACGGCCGGTTCGGCACAACAGATTATGGATTTGTTTACGGTAAAAAGTTTGGCGAGGAGGCATCCTTTGCGCTAACTGCAAACTTTTCACAATCAAACGAACCCAAATTAGCCGACTATTATCGGGACGATTACGCCTGGTATCACTCGCAATATAAAACTCAGGGATTGGTAAGACTGGCTCCTTTTTTACCCGATGTTATTTTCCCTGTAAAAGTTGAGGAGTATGAGACGCCTTCTGAAGCGAGTTTTATACATTCAGCTTTAAATTTCAAGGACTTTGAATTTGCCTATCACCGCAACAGCGAAAGTCACAATACTTCTGTTGGTGGTCTACCGGATTTTAATATTTATACGAAAAATGCGGTTTATAAAATCGCCATTCAATCCCTTTCAGGCAAACACAAATGGCAAAGTGAAAATGACAAATGGCATCTACACTCTTCAATCTCGTATGGTTCTTACAAGTTGGATCCGAAAAGCAAATTTGTCAACACTTTTTCCGGATATAATGATGCTTTTAAATTCGCCAGCAGCCGTTCGACCAAGGTGGAAGAACAATTAAATTTCAACCCAACCACGGACCACTCATTGATTGCCGGCTTCCTTTATGAAGATATTTCCGCGCTGCCAAAATCGGGCGATTTACCCAAAAAGTTCGATCCGAATCAGGCTGCGGATGTTCAACAAATCTATTATATCGGCACCGATTTTACCGACCGCAATGGCAACGACCTGACCATATTCCAGGATTTTTTCTATCTTGAATATCAAAACTACGGCGCCTTTTTACAGTATCAGGGCAAGCTTCAAAAGAATCTCGAACTAACAGCCGGCGGCCGGTTCGACAACAACACCCGTTATGGCTCTTCTTTCAACCCACGGCTTGGTCTGGTGTTTTCACCGTTGGAAAAAACCAAGCTCAAAGCGCTTTACGGGGAAGCTTTTCTGGCACCATCGCCTTACAAAGCCTATCAGCATTATGGCGCTTTTATTACTGTAAACGATAATGGCGGTTTTACCACCGACGAAAATGAAATTGCCGGATTATTCGGCCCCTTTTGGCACTTACCTAATCCCGACCTAAAACCCGAACAGTTGCGCTCTTATGAATTGAGCGCGTCACACTATCTCGGAGAAAATTTGGTTGTTTCGGGTAACGCTTATCTAACAAGAATTTCCGATCTCATTACCGTTGACGGCGCTCCCAACCAGGAATTTAAAGGGGTGCCCGTTGGCTTTGCCGAGATACCGATCAATAGCGGCCTGGCTATTCTAAAAGGCGGAACCGTTAAACTTGATGCTTTGCTGAAAATTGGCGATGCAAATGTTACGGCCTATGCCGCATACTCCTATTCCGCCGGAAAGATAGAAGACGATAACGGCGCCATCATCAGAAATAATATTCCATTCAGTGCAAAGCATACTTTGAAAAGTGGCATAGAAGTAACTTATGGGAAACTGAACTTTTCGCCTCGGCTGATCATGCGCTCGAAATCCTTTCACCCAACACTTCAAGATGACTCCGGGGATTTTCTGACCAACGAATCCTATACCGTTTTTAATTTGTATGCCCGCTATTCAAATCTTGTCACCCATGGCCAATTTAAAGCCAGTTTATTCCTGCGAGTAGAAAATGCCACAGACAAAAGATATTATAACATTTCGTCGGAAGGTGGCTCTTTCTTCCCGCAAACACCACAAGACCCACGACGTATTTCTGCAGGGGTTACATTGGCGTTTTAAGCAAGACGTTCAAGCCGGTAATTTTTCTCATTTAGAACCTTTAGTCATTTTGAACGTTGGTGTAACTTTTTGATAAACCTTGCCGTAACAGAACTATCTTGTAAATTTAGGAGTGAATAATGGGTTTCGAAATATTAAAAACGTTAGTAATTTTATTGATTGCAGTTCCCTTTTTGTACATCGTACTCGATGTAATCCGGGATATCGCAAAAAGAACTTTTGAATTCTCAAAACGGTTAAAACCAGCCTTGGTTAAAGTGAAAGCCAGGACCGACTACCAAAATTAAAAAAGTCTGTTTTTTCTGACATACATATAGCCGGTGAATCCTAAATCACCGGCTTTTTTTTATTGCATGAACCCCACCCAAACAACCTCTTTAATTCTTACCTTTAAGAACCTCTACAACTACTTCCTATTAATTGGGACAAAGAACTTAAATATAAACACCCTAAATAATTGTAAAATAACGTCTGAAATATAATTTATTATGGTATATATCTTGCTAATTCATGGATAGTATAAGCATCTTGTTACAGATGCGTCTAAAATAAAATCGAAATGCAAGACTAAATAGCGACACGTACAGCTAACTAAAACTATTTGTTTACTTTTAGATAATTTTTCGGTTATATGAAATCGGAACCGCAGCATGTGAAGCGCACGCATTAATTATTTGATCTGAGGATTATGATGATAACTAAGGAAGAAGCACTCTTATACCACAAAAATCCAATTCCCGGGAAAATTGAAGTCATTCCAACAAAATCAACAGCTTCACAAAAAGATCTCGCACTTGCTTATACGCCCGGCGTTGCCGAACCCTGTCGCGAAATCCATAAAGACCCGGATGCAGTTTTCAAATATACTGCAAAAGGCAATCTGGTTGCGGTTATCAGCAACGGTTCAGCAGTTCTTGGTTTGGGTAATATTGGGGCAGCAGCAGGCAAACCGGTTATGGAAGGTAAAGGTGTTCTATTCAAGCGATTTGCAAATATCGACGTGTTCGATATTGAATTGGACACACAAGACCCAGACGAAATCATCCGTACAGTAAAGCTGCTGGAACCGACTTTTGGTGGCATCAATCTTGAGGATATTAAAGCGCCCGAGTGCTTCTATATTGAAGAAGAATTGAAGAAGCAAATGAATATCCCGGTCTTTCACGACGACCAGCACGGCACGGCGATTATTTCCGGAGCAGGGCTTTTGAACGCCGCCGAAATTGTTGAAAAAAAAATGCAAGACCTGAAAGTTGTAGTAAACGGTGCCGGCGCAGCAGCCGTAGCCTGCGCCAAGTTTTATATGACGCTTGGGGTGAAAAAAGAAAACCTGATCATGTGCGATAGCAAGGGTGTCATTTATGTCGGTAGAAAAAAAGGCATGAATCCTGTCAAGGAATTTTTTGGGAGCAAAACTGAAGCGAGATCTTTGTCCGACGCCCTGAAAGGCGCAGATGTTTTTGCCGGCATGTCCATTGCCAATGTGCTCGGAAAGGAAATGGTGAGAACCATGGCGGATGATCCTATTATCCTGGCCATGGCCAACCCCGATCCGGAAATTTCTTACGAGGACGCCAAGGCCGCCCGTGACGATGTGATTATCGCAACCGGCCGTAGCGATTACCCCAATCAGGTCAATAATGTACTCGGCTTCCCATTTATTTTTCGCGGAGCGCTGGACGTACGCGCAACAACCATAAACGAAGAAATGAAAATTGCCGCTGCGCAAGCGTTGGCCGATCTCGCCAAAGAACCGGTGCCCTATTCGGTGATGCATGCCTATCGGCTTAAACATTTAGAATTTGGCCGTGATTATATCATTCCAAAACCATTCGACCCGCGTGTACTGATTTGGGAAACTGCTGCCGTGGCAAAAGCTGCCATGGATAGCAACGTTGCCCGATTAAGAATTGACATCGATGAGTATAAATACAAGCTTGAAGCGCAACTCGGCCTTGGCAGAAAAGTGATGCGAGGTATCATCAACAAAGCCAAAAAGCAACCCAAGAAAATCGTTTATCCCGAAGGCCGCCACATCCCCATTTTAAAAGCTGCGGAAATCGTCCTGGACGAGGGACTCGCACAGCCGATTCTAATCGGCAATCAAAAAAATATCGAGCGTATTATTGAACAGCAAAATCTAAATTTGAGGGGCGTGGAAATCATCGAACCAAAATTCGCAGCCAATTTTGACGAATATGTTAACACACTGCACCAGATGCGGCAACGCAAAGGCATGACCAAGAATCAAGCCATGCGGCAGATGCAAAGCAGGAATTACTATGCCGCCATGATGGTACACAAAGGCCATGCCGACGGTATGGTGGCCGGCTTAACTCAAACATACTCGGAAACCATCCGCCCGGCCTTGCAGGTTATTGGCGTACGCGAGGATGTAAGAATAGTAGCCGGCCTTAACATGGTAATCATGAAAGACAAAGTTATGTTCTTTGGCGACACCACAGTGAATATTGAACCCAGCACCGAAGACCTGGCCGAAATCGCCATACTTAGCGCCAAAGCTACCAAACGGTTTGGCGTGGAGCCGAGAGTAGCGATGCTATCGTTTTCTAATTTTGGCAGCACCAAGCATCCGCTCGCAGATAAGGTGCGCAAAGCCACCCAAATCGTTCGACAACGCTTCCCCGATTTGGTGATTGACGGCGAAATGCAGGCCAGCACTGCCATTGACACCGAGATTATCGACAATATCTACCCGTTCAGCAGCCTGCAAGGAACAGGCGGTGCCAATGTACTAATTTTCCCCAACCTCGACGCTAGCAACTCAGCCTCCAAACTGTTGCAGCGGCTCGGCGGCGCTGAAGTTATTGGCCCGATTCTGATAGGCATGCGCAAACCTGTGCACGTTCTGCAAATTGGCGACTTTAATGAGGTCGATGTAGTAAACATGACCGCTATTGCAGTACTTGAAGCACAAGCGGCTGATATTGATAACTCGGTTTTGGTTTGATAACTAAATAAAATCGGACGAGCCAAATAAAAACCCGTCCGATCAGTAGAATCAAAATCTAACGAAGTGCAGAAAGGTCTGCTCCGTGATTTATGTGGAGTACATTCCCATCAAGCACGAGTGCAGGCACCGATTTTATGCCGGCAGCTTCCGCTTGAGCAAGTTTTTCCTTTTTCTCGCCAAGGTGTATAATTTCAACATTATATTTTTGTCTGTCTAATGCGTCAACTATGCTTTCTTCAGCAGAAACACAAACAGGGCAGCCAGCATGATAAAAAATCGCTTTGTTCATTTGATAAAACTCCTTAAGTTAATGAATATAAAATCAACACCGGCAAAATAATATAAAATTCAAATAAAACAAGTACTTACAAACTGGTAAGGTACTTACAAAGCGGTACAAATTACTGATTACAATGAACGAAAAAAATTCAAAATATTCCGAAATTACCACCGTCGCTGGCATGGTTGAAAGTGTAATTGGCTGCAAATGGTCTCTTGGTGTATTAATCGCCATTCAACAAGGCATCGTTCGCCCTGGGGCAATTGCCCGCGCGATGAACGGTATATCGACAAAAGTATTAAATGAACGCTTAAAAAAACTGACGACTTTTGGAATCTTAAAAAGACTAGATTTTTCAGAGCTGCCCCCAAGAGTTGAGTATCATTATACAGATTTTGGAGAGCGTTTCTTAAGTATTATTGATGAAACCGCAAAAGTACAGCGGGAAGTGGATGATGGTACTTTTAAAATTCCATGACTATCAACAAGTAGGTTTACTCAATATAACTTGACCTATTTAAAATTAATTTATTACAGCTGGCGAAAACAGATCCGTAGACAAAAATTTTGAAGATGTTCGCTCCTGACACACTTTTGTTTTATGTGTTTGACCATGAATCCCTCCAAGATTGAAGTTATTTTACCAACGTCAATTTCCTGGTGAAAAAATAGTGTTTATTATCAACATCGGTTGCGGCCAGGTGGTAGAAATAGATGCCACTCGACAGATTCTCAGCTTCTAACATAAATTTGTAAACACCGGGTTGCATTCTTTCGTCACGGAGTGTTAGGACTTTTCGGCCAAGCAAATCAAATAAAGTTATTTGCACTTTAGAAGATATTGCAATTGCAAACGAAATAGTGGTGGCCGGATTGAACGGGTTAGGATAATTTTGACTCAATGAGAATTGAACGGGGATTTGTTGCCCATCAGTCTGTTTAACGCTGGTCACGGACTGGGAAATACCAAATTCAGAGGTGTTGCCGTCTGTGTCTGTTGCTGTAGCTGAAACAAAAGGCCCTGTGACTGTACCCGTCCACTGGAAATTACCGGAACCATCAGCGAAAGCCGTGCCCTCATAAACTCTACCTTCATCAGCATCATCAGAAAAAAGCTCCACAATTGCATTTGCTGATGCATTTCCGGAGACCGTATTGCCCGATACTTCAATGTTAGACGGTGGCGCAAGTTCTGTGTTGCCACCATTCGCATTTGAAATTCCCTGACCACTATTGCTGGTTATGGAGTTTTGTGTAATGGTATTTTGAACAGTACTATCCAGGTTCACAAAAATACCGGTTCCACTAAAACTAATTACATTAGCTGGCCCAATGGTATTATTATTTGACCCACTGCTCAGGGAAATGCCGGAGAACCAGTTTCCCAAGTCTTCATTACCCGACGCGCCGGTTCCAAGCATGTTACCGATAACATCGTTGCTGTCGGCGTTGCTAAATGAAATCCCGATGCGGTCATTGCCAGAAATGATGTTCCTTTCCCCAGGTTCTGTACCACCAACAACATTGTGGGGGCCATATAATGCAATTCCATCCCACGTATTTCCGATTGGGCTGGTCGCACTCAAATCCAAGCCGATAATATTGCCAATAATCAGGTTGCTGATAGCGGCAACCCGGATTCCATCATTATCATTTCCGGAGATAAGATTGCCTTCTCCTTCTCCGCTGCCACCAACTTTGTTGTCATGACCTGAGTAGATCGATATTCCCATCCACTCGTTGCCTAAATCCGTGGAACCGGTGACATCGGTGCCGATTAAATTTCCTGTCACAACGTTGTTGTTGCTCGTCTCTCCAATAATACAAATACCGTCTGTCTTGTTTGCGGAGATCAGATTTTGGGAAATCATATTATCAGATGCATCCTGAACATAAACGCCCACGCCATTAGGTCTGGCCGATGTTCCCAGTGCATCGGTACCGAGGTAACATTCGGAAATCATATTTCCCGTTGCGCCACCTCCTTCAAGCCAGATTCCTGTCGAACCAAATCCATTAATAACCAAATGATAAATTTGATTTCCTTCACTAAAAATAAACAATCCCGCAGCATTCTCACCAGCCTGGTCCCCCGCCAGAACGATTTCAGGACCATCGGGATTGGTATCTGACCCGATAAATCCGGTCTGGCTGCCGCCATCAATGATCAGGCCGTCATCGGATATGGTCGGCAATTCATTTTGCAGCCTGATTATCCAGGTGCCTGTACTGGCATCATATCCGGGATCTGACTCAGGAATCGCGAAACGAATAGTATCCGGCCCCGCATTGCTTTCTGCTTTTTCAATGGCTTCACGTAAAGAACCGGGGCCCGCATCATTGGCATTTGTCACCAAAATTCCACCAAGTGGTGTTCCCGTTTCAGCGGACAACGATAAACTCGCAAACACGCCATCGCCAAATGTTCCATTGCCCTGGGCGTATTCTGGCGTTGCAATAAGTTCAGTATCACTGCTTTGCTGCCAAATCCGGAAAGACATAATTTTACCAGACTGATAGCCATCAACTTCGGCAGTTTGAGAATCATCAACCCACGCAACGAGAGCCAATGGTGTCGTGCCGGTCCAGACTGAAGCGCCCACGCAGAGTCCGGCCGGAGTAAACACGCCAACCTCATCGCCAGTGCCAAGTGAGGTCGCGTCAAGTGTTGCAGCATTCACTACTATGCTGTAGCTATCACCTGTGTTTTCTGTGAATAAAAAGTGCTGAATTTGGGCATTAAGAAATGTTGTAGAAACTAAGATCAATATTATTGTAATATGTCGGATTTTCATAATAATTTTCTCCTGTTGGTAGATGAATATCTTACTTCAAATAAGCTGCTTTCTTGAGGGCTGAATAACCGCCGACAGATATTTTGTAGAGATAAACTCCACTCGGAACCAGGTTTCCATATCGATCTGTTCCCTGCCACTGAACCTGATACACACCTGCTTCCTGATTTTTGTCGATAAGAGTCGTTACTTCCTGCCCCAGAACATTATAAATTTCGAGCAAAACATTGCCAGTTTCTGGAATTTGATAAGAAATAATCGTGCCTGCATTAAATGGATTCGGGTAGTTTTGGGCTAACGAAAAAGTTTGTGGTAATTGCGATTTATCCAGGTTGACAAGTGCATACGGCCCATCGCCAAAAGCCCCGCTGCCTTTGGAAAAGTCAGATGTCAGTTCAAATTCCTGATCAAGATTCGCATTCCAATATTTGAACATGATGCTTTGATTTTCTTTGAAACCATCGGTACTCTCGGTTTGAACGTTGTCACTCCAGGCGGCAATTGCTAACTCTGAACCACCATCCCAAACACCTGCTCCAACACAAAGGCCCTGCTCGGTAAATACACCGATTTCACCTTTTAAATTTTGAGAATTCCCGTTTATTGCAAGCGACTGCACAACGATGGAATAACTGTCACCTGTCCGGTTCTTGAAACGAAAATGCTGCGTTGAACCTTTTTGAGAAGGCGGAAAAGTTTCCGACCTTTTACTCAATAATGTACCCTGTGGATAAATCAAAGTCGCTGTCGAATTGAGGTAGAGTTTATATCCTTCACCCGGCTGCATATTTCCCAGCGAGTTGATGACATTGGGAATGAAGAAATTGCCGGCATCGTTTTTAACTATCGCTAATTGCGATAAAATCGAACTGGCAGCGGTTTCGGCAGATAGAGAGACAGCCGGCAAGTAGCTGATGAAACTCCAACCAGCATTTAGACTGATGGGCGTTGTCGGTGTGATCGGAGGCCCGCTCACGGCAACCTGGTCAGGGGCAGTCAGATAGACCTTATATCCTTTGGTTATGTCCCAGTCGCCAATGCTGTTTATAACATTCGGGATATAAAAATTACCGGCGCCATCCACAACGATTCCGAGATTTGTGACATTTGCCATAACAACTTCCATGGCTGGACGATCCGGCTGAACATTGAATGAAACCCAACTCCATCCTTGTGAGAGTGCAAGTGTCTGAGTCGAAAAACTGACGGCATCCAGGTGTGAAATTCGAGCAAAAGCGCCATCCCCAAAATTACCATTGCCAACTGAATAAGTGGTTATCGCTAAAAAATCGGCGGTGGAGTCATCATTTTCATCCCAAATTCTAAAGCTCATTTTTTCCCCGGAAACATAGCCATCAACCTCCGAGGTTTGGCTGTCATCGGCCCAGGCGGTTAAGGCAAGTGGTGCTGTGCCATCCCAAACAGCCGCCCCCACACACAAACCAGCCGGTGTAAACACGCCAATCTCGTCCCCGTTTTCCAGAGGAGTTTGATTCAACGAAGCCTGGTCAATAACAATGCTGTAACTGTCGCCGGTTTCATATCGAAACGCGAAATGTACGGGGCCGATCATGAAAACGAAATCCGTCAAATGATTAACTTGTCCACAAATGATGTTCGCTTGCGTATCTTTGGAAACCGTGATGTCAACCCATTTTCCTGGTGGCGATTCATTAACAAAAAACCTAAGCCTGGACTCCTCGAGCGGTGTGAGTTGAGTGTCATCGTAGGTAATGCAAATTTTGATATTATTTTTGAACGTAGCCGTCGTTTTTATCGAATAGTACAGCGGCGGGTTTTTCGGATAAATGGTAAATCCGTTCGGAGGCGGCGCACCGGTGTTACGCAAATCCACAGTAGTGTTTCCTGCTCCCGTAATTTCATCAAATGTCATGTTTATACCGGTGCCCGGCGAGACGTTTACATTTTTGCCCTTGGGTGTATTTTGGGGCGCTGCCGCAATTGTGAACACGGCATCACTGACATCAAAGGGTTGGCCGTCCGCTGCATCATGAACTCTAACCAGACATGAAGTTGACGGCGTATTTGGTATGGTCCAACTGTAAGAACCCGAGTTCGCCGTACTGTTGGTAATGGTTGTAAAATTGTTGCCGCCGTCTGTTGAATAATCCAGTTTCACCGGCGTGTTGAGCCCGGTAGAAGTCCATTGAATGGTCTGATTGGAGCCAACTTGCCAGTTCTCATTTCCATTTGGAACAGTCAGTTTTAGGGATTCAACCACCTGATTTGCCATGGCAGCTCCGTACAGATCGACGCTGGTTGCGGTCTGATTGCGCCAATCTTCCCAAACAACAAATGCGCCGCCGGTTTTGGAATTGGCAGCAATTGCCGGGAATTGTGGGTTTTCATCGCCATTGGTTCGTGAAAGGACGACGTTGAGTTGCTGTGGAGGCAGATTGTTGGCATCGATTGAATTTGCCCGAATATGGTTTTCGTGAGTATCATTTTGCGGATCAGTCCCCGGTGTCTCGCGCCACGCCACCATAAATTTTTTTGTTCCGGAATTGTAGCTGGCTTTGGGTTTCCATTCCTTTACCGTAACTGTGGTAGCCAAATGGGAATTGATGAATGAAATAGGAAATGTTGTATTGGTGACACCTTGCGTTGTGAGATAGTTGATATTTGTCGCATCGACGAGCCCGCCCCAAATCCCGGTCCATTGAAAATTATTATAGGTTTGCTGCCGGTCACTCCAAACAACGAGGAAATTGGGTTCACCTGCCCAGTAGCCGAATGCAACATCCACATCGTGCGTCACACCGAGTTTGGATAGCTGAAAAGGAACGCTATTATCATAAATCCCGCTTTGCGGGTTGTATAACGTCTGCATGGGCCAGCCGTTGCTGTCGAGCATCATCAAATCACCGGGTGTATCGATGGCCAAAAGGTAGCGGCCCTTGGGTGTGGTAACTCCGTTGTGTGTTTGGCTGGAAGTTATGGGAGCGTAGGCAATGGAGTAAATGGCTCCGTCGTCGCAAATGCCATGATTTTTTTCCGCCACGAGGTAAACGTGACCGATTTTCTGGCCATCCCAACCGACACGCCGGGAGGAAATTTTTATCGTGCAGAAACCGGGCGCACCTTGCACCTCAGTGAGCAAAGCGCCCGTAACCAGGTACTCATTTGCCAATGAGTTGTACTCAACTTGCGGCCAGCCAAGGTCTGCAATAATCAGCTCCGATGCGCCAAGTTTTTGACCGGCGCTATCAATCCGCTGGCTTTGTACGCCGACGTAGGAGCATACAACGAGGTATTCGTCTCTTTGTTCATTGTATGCCACCTTGGGCAAAGCCCCCACCGCAAAGATCTGAAATGCCGAACCTTTCAGCGTTCCGTTGCCGTTTACGCGTTGCCCCATTACAGGCCCAAGTATGTGAAAACCCCCGGATGGCACCCACTCAGTCCAGACGGCCAGGTACTCATCACGGGTTGGGTTGTAAGCAATATCACCCGCGTCCTCGTCGTTTACGCTGGTGCGCACAGCTATTTCTCCAACCACACTTTCTGCACGGAACAGCGACATCAGAATAAGCAATACAAAAAATACCGAAAGGGAAATCTTTTTTGATACAAATTTGTGTAGAATAGCCATTGAATTATCCTCCTTAAGTTTATTTTGAAGAAAGTTGTTTATCTGTAGAAGATCGAAAGTTTGATATTTCTACAACACATTTCCAGGAGCCGTCTACCTGTTTCCCCCAAATGTGAACGTAGTTGCCATTTCTGCTGATGGCATTACCATCCAGGGAAAGTTGGAAGGTACCCAAAGTATAGCCTAAATCGCCTGTGTTGGATACGATCGCCTCGCCGGAACGAGTCGTCACGGAAAATCCAGGGGTTGCACGGTTTTTGTTTACCAACTCACGAATGGCTTCTTTGCCAACTACCGATGGCTTTCCCGGGAAATATACGATGGCGTCATCAGCCCAGAACGAGACAATCTGTTCAATCTCACCACCGACAACCGCAGCAGACCATTTTTTGTCGGTAGATAGAAGAGCAAGGCGGTCCGAGTCGCCAGCAGGTTTCTTACAGCCTGCGATAATGAACACACCCAATGTTACCATTAAAAAAAATCGTGTCGTCATAATTGTTTTCCTCAGCATTGTGCGTTACAAAATTCTTGCATTTGCTGGCACAATATAGTAAAATGTAGCTGTGGAAGTCTTGACAGAACTCTGAAAAAACCCTGAAAAAACTTTGACAAACCCTGGGCCTACTGTATGACAAAAGGCGAAGTGCACATTTATCGTTTTGGTGATTTCACTTTGGAGCTCCACAAACATTGTCTTAGAAAAGGACACCAGCAGATCCATCTCCGTCCAAAGGCTTTTGAGACTCTGGTGTTCCTGGTCGAGCGCC